>JAZNVV010000039.1:0-6317 GCA_045593005.1 Christensenellaceae bacterium
ACGGCAATATGATTTTAACAAAAGGACTTGTCCTTCAAGACGAGAAAATATGGAAATCGTTTTTAAATAGAGATATTGTGCCCAAAAGTAACTCTTGCGAATTATATTTTGAGGAACAAGATATTGAAGCGTTTATTGACAAATTAGAAAAACTTTATCCCTCGATTGAATATGTAAATCGTCTTATGACACATAGTTGGGGGCAACGAGTAATCCGTTTCTACGACTTGGACGGTAACTTGATCGAAGTAGGAACACCGGTGTAATCAACAAATTCTAATTTATCGATTTGTTGTTTTTGTGGAAAATCTTTGTAGGTATAGCACACTATACTTTCAAATGAAAGTCGTGTGTTTTGCAAAGCAAAATAAAGGATAGCAAAATTTTTGCTATCCTTTTATAGTTTCTAAAAATCCCTATGTCTATTGCGGTTATGCGACGGGCATTTTTTATATCGTTCTTAAATCGACTGCTTTGCCATTTCCTTTGTACAATACCGGGTTGTTATGTAATAATTCAAAATAGCAGTAGTGAATTTTATATCTTCTAAATGAAAGTTTATTATTTCGATCATCAACGTAAACAATCGGTGTTTTTGACGGGCATATGTTGCAAGAAGAATTTTGTACTACTTTATGTGGACAATGTGTAACCGTCATTAAAGCAGGATTGCCTTGATAGTCAAGAGTGTTATTTATAGGGCGTTCAATACTGCTTAATACTGCGATAGCTCCATTTTTAAAATGAGCGTCGGCGCTGTAATCGTTATAAACGTTTAATCCTGTTCCTATAATTGTTTCTCTATTAAAGTTAAGGGCATAATAATTATTTGCAACAATACCTATATTTGGGAATTTATTAAGTATATCTTTTATTATAACTAAATCTTTACCACTCGCTATAATAGGAAGGTTAAGATAAATTTTTTTATCACCAAAAACGCCTTTATATTTGTCTATAAAAGCACCTACGTTATCCACACTAAAAACGGCAGGGCAATAGGCGACAAATCCGTCGCTTGTGCAAAATAAATTTGTATTGTCATCAACAAAATACAACTTGTCGATTTTATTCCTATTTGCATTTGTAACGGCAGGAATTTTCAAAAAATAATCGGCAGTAAAATCTTTATTCTTTTGTAAAAAAGTCGATTGATTTTCTTTTTCAAGAGCCATATCAAGTAAATCAACAGCTTGTCTTCTTAAAGCGTTGATTTGTGATTTTGTCATAAAAACACGGTCAACGGTAGCGTGAAAGTCCACCATTTTATAACACGTGTCGTTAAATTTCATTTGATTAATCACGTCTGTTTTTGTTATAGGTAAATTTATTGCCTGTTGACAAACGTCGCTTGATTTAGCTAAAACGCTTACGTTTTTACATGTTAAAGCAAGGACTGCATTTTTATCAATTTGGGCGTTAAAATTAGCAGTAATTTCTAAACGGTTATCTTCTGATAATAGGGCGTTTTCTCTCTCACTATCAACAAGTCTATAAACTTTATCGTTAACATAAATAGAAGAGTTTTTAGTATAAACCGTGTATACGCTGTTAGAAACTTCAACGTTGCCAACGCCAAATGAAGTTTCATTTTTGCCAACCGTTTTAAGACCGTCGCCAGAATGTATTATTGAGTTTGATTTGATTTTGATTTTGTATAGATTTTTAAAAGGTGCAACGCTAATGACCGAGCCTATAAGTTCACCCGTATGACTTTTGTTTTTAGTGTCTATAATATCGTCGTTGTCGTATAAATAAGCGCTTTCATTAAACTTTCCACGTGAAAAAATTTTTCGTAAATTTTCTTTATCAAAAGTCGTGTCGCTACTTCCTGTCAATGCGTTTTTATAAGCTTTAACAGTAGAATAAACGTATGATGGACGCTTAAGACGGCCTTCTATTTTAAAACTTGTAACGCCGGCATTATAAAGAGTGTCAAGCTTATCTATAAGGCATAAGTCGTTTGGTGATAAAAAGTGACCGGAAGAGTCGTTATAACGGTATTTTAGACGGCAAAGTTGTTTGCATTCACCGCGGTTACCACTACAACCGTTTGTTAAAGAAGACAAATAGCAGTTGCCGGAAAATGCAACGCATAAAGCGCCGTGCACAAAATATTCAATTTCAAGCGAAGTATTGTTTTTTATAGCTATAATATCTTCAAGTTTAGTTTCCCTAGATAGAACAACCCTTGTAAAACCTAATTTTTCAAGATAAATTGCGCCGTCAAGATTGTGTATGCCCATTTGCGTGCTTGCGTGCAATACAATATCGGGGAAGAATTGTTTTAGCAAGACTGCCATACCATAGTCTTGTATAATAAATGCGTCAACGCCTGCAAAAAGTGCATTTTTGACCAAATCAATAAATTCGGGCACTTCTTTTGTTGAAATTAAGGTATTGATAGTCAAATATACTTTAACGCCAAATTTATGAGCATACGAAACGGCATCACGCAAGTTTTTTTCCGTGAAGTTGTCTGCCTTAATGCGTGCATTAAATTTTGAAAGCCCAAGATAGACGGCGTCAGCACCTGCGTTTATTGCAACGCGCAAACTTTCCGTATTACCACATGGTGCTAAAATTTCAACTTTTTTCATACTATATTATTATAACAAATAAACTTTAAGTTCGCAAGGCGTTTTTGTCAAAGAACATTTTTTAAAATAAAAACCGACAGATCAATAAATCTGTCGGTAAAAATTAATATTATTCCCATTCAATAGTAGCAGGAGCTTTAGGTGATAAGTCGTATAATACACGGCAAACACCGTCAACTTCATTTAAAATTCTATCAGTAATCTTTTTAAGTATAGCCCAGTCAATTTCTGGAACGGTAGCGCTCATAGCGTCAACTGTGTTTACAGCACGGATAATTACCGGCCAGTCGAAAACTCTTTTTCCGTTTCTAACACCGGTTGAACGGAAGTCAGGGACTACTGTAAAGAATTGCCATACCTTTTCAGTTAAGCCTGCTTTATCAAATTCTTCACGCAAGATAGCATCAGACTCACGCAAAGCGTGTAATCTATCACGTGTGATAGCGCCCGTACAGCGAACGCCAAGACCTGGGCCAGGGAACGGCTGACGGTCAACCATTGATGACGGAAGGCCAAGTGCTTTACCAACGACACGTACTTCGTCTTTATATAAAAGTCTAACAGGTTCAACAAGCCCTTCAAATCGCATATCTTCAGGTAATCCACCTACGTTGTGGTGTGCTTTAACACCGTCACTTTCAATAATATCAGGGTAGATTGTTCCTTGTCCTAAAAACGATACGTCGGTAAGTTTATTAGATTCTTCTTCAAATACTCTAACAAATTCACCACCGATAATTTTACGCTTTGTTTCAGGATCGTAAACACCTTCAAGTTTTGATAAAAATCTATCGGTTGCATCTATATAAATAAGGTTAGCGTCAAGTCCGTTTTTGAAAATCTCAATTACTTGTTCGCTTTCACCCTTACGCATAAGACCGTGGTTGACGTGTACGCATACAAGCTGTTTGCCGATTGCTTTTATTAAAAGTGCAGCGACAACTGAACTATCCACGCCACCTGATAAAGCAAGTAACACTTTTTTGTTGCCAACTTGTTCTCTAATTGCTTTTACTTGTTCGTCGATAAATGCGTTTGCAAGTTCTAAAGTAGTAATGCGTTGCATATCGTCAGGTCTTTTATTTACATCCATATGTATACTCCTTAATAGTAAATTAACAATTTTATTATATATCAATTTATTTATTTAGGCAATAAAATAAATAAAAAAATTTAGCTGTATAAAAATATATTTTTGTTATATTAGTATTAATAATGCTTATAATTTATCAGATTAAAGTAACGTAAAAAAAACAAAAATAGTATGTTTTCAATTACAACGGTATCGTGAAAGTTGACCATTATATATTTGTAATAGGTTCGTCATCACTAGTGAACGGATCAAAATCTTCCACTAAATCGTCTTCACTTTCAATGCTATCTAAATTTTCGTTATACGTTACGTTGTGAACGTGTTTATTATCGTGGTGCTGATTTACGTGTTTTAGTTTGCTGTGTTTGTGCCCAAAATGTTTGCCCGATATTTTTTCAAATGCAGTAACTAAATCTTCATAAATTATAAATAATAAAAACAGCGCTATTATAATTGCTATTACGTTGTCGGCTATTTTGAAGTCGAACAGTTTTACAAACAAAATACTGATGAGCGTTCCAAAAGAAATCATAGCTTCTAAACGTTGGTGCCAAGCGTTTGCTTCAAGAGGTGGGTAGTGCAATTTTTTTGCATTACTGCACGTCCAATGATAAATAATTTCCTTACTGACAACGGATGCGCCGGCTATAACAAGTTCAAAAATTTTCGGCTCTTTTGCGTGTAAATATTCTTTATGAACAAGATGAGAAACGTTTTCATAAACAAGGTTTGCACATGTAGCAAACAAAACGACGGTCAATATCAAAGAAAATATGCCTTGAATAATATTGTTTCTACGTTTTTCTTTTTCGCTGGTGCTTAAGTGCATTAAATATACGGATAAAATGACTAAAAGTGTAGATATAAGGTCGGCAAAAGAGTGAATAGCTTCACTAAAAAGGGCTTGAGAATGTCCGTAAATACCCCCTAAAATTTTTGCCGTAACCAAAAACACGTTTACAATAACGGTTATATATGAAATTTTAAGTATTTGTCGTTTAGTATTAGTGTATCCCATAGTATTTCCAAAAGAAAAATATATTAAGTTCACAAGAGCAAACTTAATATATTATATTTATGCTTTTATAAGTGAGGCTGCGCCGATAATACCTGCGTCGTTTCCGTTTGTAGCAGTTAAGATTTTAACGATAGGCGAGTTTTTAAAGCCATAATTGTATTTTTTACAATAATCTTCAACCATATCGGTAAAATATTTGCCTTCGCCAGAAATTCCACCACCGATAACAATAACTTGTGGACGGAAAATATTCATAAAATTCATTAATCCTTCGCCAAGATATGTTACGTAGTTGTCAATGACTTTTTTAGCTGTCAAATCTCCGTTTTTAAATGCCGTGAAAGCCGTAGCGCCGTTTACGTTGTCTAAATTGCCGTTGGCAATTTTCCACATTTGACTTGATTTGTCCTCTTGCATAGCCCTTTTTGTATCGCGTATAAGAGCAGTAGCAGAAACGTAACTTTCTAAACAGCCACTTCTTCCACAAGAACAAGGCTCGCCACCAAAAACAAGTGTAGTGTGCCCAAGTTCCGTACCTTTGGATTCGCCACCTTCATAAAGTTTTTTATCAATAACAACGCCACCTCCAACGCCTGTGCCAAGCGTAATCATAATAGCGTCGTCATAGCCTTTTGCGGCGCCAAATATAACTTCGCCTAAAGCGGCAACGTTTGCGTCGTTAGAAAGCTTAATAGTTGTATCAAAACGTTCTTTAAGTTTAGCAACCATAGGAACTTTAACCCAGCCAAGATTATATGCGCATTCGATAACGCCTTCTTTGCTTGAAATAAGCCCAGGTGAGCCTATACCTATTCCATACACGTCTTTTATAGTTAAATTGTAGTCGGATAAAAGTTCGTTAATTGCTGTGCAAATGCCTTCAATAATAACATCTGCATTATCTTTAACGGTAGGAACTTTCTTTTTGGCTAAAACCTTTCCGTCGTCGTTGACAAGACCGATTTTAACGCTCATTCCACCGATATCAACACCTATGTAATACATAATTACTCCTTTAAGTAAATTAATAACATAATAATTATATTATAAAGATAAGATAATTGCAAGTAAAGTTAAAGATTTTTATTGATAAAGAAATAATTATAATTACAAAAATTAAGGTAAATTCTATTGTTTTTTATAATTTCAAAAAAAAATAAAAAAATTTAAAAAAAGTATGAAAAAATGCTTGATTTATTTTTTAGAAAATGTTATATTATATCGGCAAAGCAAGAAAGGCACATGGGAGCTTAGCTCAGCTGGGAGAGCATCTGCCTTACAAGCAGAGGGTCACAGGTTCGAGCCCTGTAGCTCCCACCATTTACTTGCTTTGTTGATGCGGGAATGGCTCAGTGGTAGAGCGTCGCCTTGCCAAGGCGAATGTCGCGAGTTCGAATCTCGTTTCCCGCTCCATTTTTTTTTACAAGTTTTAACAAAAACTTGTATGGCGCCATAGCCAAGTGGTAAGGCAAGGGTCTGCAACACCCGTACCCCCAGTTCAAATCTGGGTGGCGCCTCCAAAATCTATGCCGAGGTGGCGAAATAGGCAGACGCAAGGGACTTAAAATCCCTCGGAGTAACATCCGTATCGGTTCAAGTCCGATCC
>JAZNVV010000040.1:0-24068 GCA_045593005.1 Christensenellaceae bacterium
CACTAGTTGATTTTGAACTAACAATAGTGCTTCCATCTGATAATTTTTTTGTTTTATATACTCTTGTTCTAGATTTCATAAAACACCTCCATATTGATTATATTAATATTATAATGGCACAATGTGCCTTTTGTCAAATAAAAATTGCACATTGTGCTATAATTTTTTTATGATAGAAATTAAAGAAATACAAAAAAGATTGCGTGAAGCTATTGAATACAGCAATATTTCTCAAAAAGAGTTAGCTAATAGATTGGGCATAAATCCTTCTACCGTTAGCAAATATATGCGTTTAGATAAATTCCCTTCTATTGACACTTTTGCAAATATCTGTAAAATTTTAGATGTATCTTCAGACGATATTTTAGGATTAAACGAATAAAGAGCAGGCTTATACCTGCTCTTTTTTTTATTGCTTATTTATTTAAAATAATGTCAAAATATTTGTCGATAAACGCTTTGCTGTCAACTTCTTTTGCGACGGTAACTTCGTTTACGCTATTCGTTTTATAATATGGATTAAGCGAAGATTTTGAATAAGCGTTTGCATTAAAAGTAAAACCTTTCATAGCGCCGTCTGTAATAACAAAAACGGGCGCTTTTTCACTTGTAACGAAAGATTTGTCAATGACCGAATAAACGGCAAGTGGATCGTGCAAAACAAGTTCTGGTTTGTCGTGCCACGCTTTTTCACTAGCCTTTTGCCAGACTTTGGCGTGCTTTGATAATAATTTAACACCTTCGTCAGCGCCATCATAATTGATGAGTTTGTCCGTCAAATTTTGTGGCACAACAAGTTTATGTGTAACGTCTGCGCCCACGGCGTAAATGTTAGGCAATTCATCAAACATAACCTTTGATGAAATTGTATCGCAAAAGACGTTCCAGTCAGCATATTGCTTAAAATAAGCGCCACCCATTATAACAACTTGCTTTATTTGCTTTAAGGCGCTAGCGTCCTTTTGTATAACTTTTGCAATATTAGTGAAAGGACCTATTGCAACGACGGTTAAATCTTTACCATACTTATAACAACTATCTATTATAAAGTCGACAGCGTCTTCGGGATTTTCGTTGACAGAAAAGTCTTGATATAAGCCGTCGTAAACTTCTTTATCGTTTAACGGGTGAAAGTTAAAACCATCTTGCGTTTTGCCGTAACCAGCATAGCAAGGAACATTTGGTTTAGAAAAAGCAGTTAAAAATTTTTTAACTAACTTTGCCCTAAAGATAGTATCCATATAAGTCGTGGTAATGCCTACAACGTCTATCTTATCACATTTAAGCGCAAGCGTTAAAGCAAGGGCATCGTCGATTTCGTCACCTATATCCGTATCTATTAAAATTTTCATTTTATCCATAATTTTTACCTAAATTTGTACTATTTTGACAGCAACGGTTGTGCGAAATAGCACCAAATACATTTTATACACAAAAAGTACGGATAACTTTTCCGTACTTTTTATTGTGAAGGAGCGCCGTGTTTTAACCAAGTCTAAATCTATCTTGCAAACGTTTAACAGCGTCTTCAAGACTTTCCTGATTTTTGCGTGGTCTGTCGTTATTGTTTTTCTTGAAATTATTATTTTTGTTATTATTTACAAAATTCTTTTTATTGTTTTGTTGTTGGTCACGCTTTGGAGGACGTTCTTCCTTTTGTTTTTTACCATAAGGCGTTTCACTAGTCTTCATTGTGAGTGAAATCTTATTTTTAACGGTATCGACGTCTAAAATTCTAACCTTAACCTTGTCGTTTACGGCTAAAACTTCCGACGGATGCTTAATGTAGCCGTCAGCAATTTGTGAAATGTGAACAAGTCCGTCTTGGTGAACGCCTATATCTACAAAAACGCCAAAGTCGATAACGTTTCTAACAACGCCGTCAAGTTCCATACCCGGCTTTAAGTCGGAAATTGATAATAAATCGCCCCTTAAAACTGGCGCAGGTAAACTATCACGGATATCTCTACCTGGTTTTAAAAGCTCGGCAACAATATCGTCAAGCGTAGGAACGCCCACACCGATAATTTCAGCCACCTTTTCCTTGCCTTCGTTAGCAACTTTGTTAGGTAGCAAACCTAAATTGCCTTCGTTAACGTCTTTTTCAGTATACCCAAAATGCGCTAAAAGTTTCGCAGTAGCGTCGTATGCTTCTGGGTGAACGGAAGTATTATCAAGCACGTTTTTAGCACCAGGAATTCTTAAAAAGCCTGCGCATTGTTCAAACGCTTTTGGTCCTAATTTAGGAACGTTTAACAAGTCTTTTCTTGAAGAAAACTTTTTCGTTTCTCTATATTTAACGATATTTTTAGCAATACCCGAGTTTAAGCCTGCCACGTAAGAAAGTAGACTTGGGCTTGCAGTATTAAGGTCAACGCCAACGCTGTTTACACAATCTTCAACAACGCCTTCTAACACTTCTGAAAGACGATTTTGTGGCATATCGTGCTGATACTGTCCTACACCGATTGACTTAACGTCGATTTTAATAAGTTCGGCAAGTGGGTCTTGAAGACGTCTTGCAATAGAAACGGCAGAACGGAGCGAAACGTCGAAGTCAGGGAATTCTTCAGCGCCAAGTTTTGATGCCGAATAAACTGATGCGCCTGCCTCGTTGACAACGGCGTACATAACCTTATGGTCAGCCTTTTTAATCATATCTGAAACAAAAATTTCTGCCTCTTTACTTGCCGTACCGTTACCGATAGAAATTACGTCTACCCCGTACTTTTTAATCATAGCAAGAAGTTTAATTTCGCTTTCTTCAATTTTTGACTGTGGTGGGGTTGGATAAACAACGCCCGTATCTAAAACGTTACCGTTTTCATCAATAACGGCAATTTTGCAACCAGTTCTATAAGCAGGGTCAACTGCAAGAATAGTTTTGCCTTTAAGTGGTGGTTGCATTAAAAGTGGTTTAAGGTTAACCTCAAACATCTTAATAGCCTGTTCGTTAGCCTTGTCCGTTAAATCGTTCCTGATTTCACGTTCAAGTGATGGAAATATTAAACGGTTATAACTGTCGACGATAATTTTTTCCATAACGTCTTCATATACGCCCGTCTTTTTATATGCAGAACGCATCTTAATAAACGAAATTTCATCTTCCATCGCAACGGAAACTTTCAAACAATCTTCCTTTTCCCCACGGTTTACTGCCAAAATTCTATGGCTTGGGATAGATGAAACTTTTTCGGTGTAATCTTTGTACATATCGTACGTTTTAGCGTTTTCCTGCGTTTCGTCAAGTTTAGTTTCGATAAGCGCATTTTCAAAAAGCGCCTCTCTCAAAATCTTACGAAGATTTGCGTCGTCTGAAATTCTTTCAGCAACAATATCCATAGCGCCAGAAATTGCATCTTCCGGTGTGGCAACGCGTTTATCCTTTTCCTCTTCGTCGTTAACGTATTTAAGTGCAAGCGTTTTTAGGTCGCCACTTTCTTTATCTGCCATAATAACGTCGGCAAGTGGTTCAAGCCCCTTTGCAATAGCAACTGATGCACGCGTCTTTTTCTTTTGCTTATATGGACGGTAAATATCTTCAACTTCCGTCATAGTTTTAGCGTTTTCAAGCGAAAGAGCAAGTTCGTCCGTCCATTTGCCCTGTTCGGTTATAGACGATTGAACTTCTTCCTTACGCTTTTGTAAGTTTTGAAGATACTTATATCTGTCAGCAAATTCTCTTAATACTTGGTCGTCGCAAGTGCCGTGCATTTCCTTTCTATATCTTGCAATAAAAGGAATAGTGTTACCTTCTTCTAAAAGGTTGATAATGTTGTTCGAATAGTCTTCCCTAATAGAAAATTCTTCGGATAAAACTTTTGCAAAATCCATTTTAACTCTCCATCATATTTTTAACTTTTTTATAATAACATAAAAACACTTAAAGGTCAATGAGTTTTTCAAATTCAAACCCTTTGTTTTTACTTTTAATTTTATAAATAAAATTACCCTTAAAACGCCCTGTATGCAATTATAAATATTTTTTAAGTTTTTTTATCGCTCTTGCTCTATGCGAAACAGCGTTCTTTTCTTCAGGCGTGGCTAAACCGAAACATTTATTAATTTCATTACAGTAAAAAATAACGTCGTAGCCAAAACCATTTGAACCGGTTATTTCGTGTAAAATAGTGCCGTAAACTTTGCCTTCAACACCGATAACAGTTCCGTCAGGCTTATATAAAACAATACTTGACGTAAAATTTGCGCCTCTGTTTGTTTCGCCTTCCAAAAGTTTTAACACTTTTTTGTTGTTTTCTTCGTCGCCAAGCCCTGAAAATCTTGCCGAATACACACCCGGCCCACCGTTTAAGGCGTCAACGCAAAGTCCACTATCGTCGGCAATAACTGCTTCACCACAAATTCGACTTATAGTCTTTGCTTTAATTAGCGCGTTTTCAAAAAAAGTTTCGCCCGTTTCAACGGGTTCTTCGGTAATCCCAAGTTCTGCGTAAGGAATTATTTCATAGTCTGGAAACATTTCCCTAAATTCCCTAATTTTGCCTTTATTATTACTTGCTAAAACAATTTTTTCTTTCATTATTTCACCTATTCATTTCGTAAATATAATCGGATAACTCAACGAATTTTTCTGCCGAAAGCGTTTCGCCACGTGCAAGTAAAGGTATACTTATCGCATTTAAAATTTCTTCGGCTTTATCCCTTTTTATGTTTAACCCCGTCATAAGATTATTGCAAAGCGTCTTTCTTCTATTGCCAAACGCTATACGTACGCAATCCCTATAACAATCAACCGATTTTGGAGAAAATTTGTTTCTATTAATTACTATTTTTACTACGGCAGAATCTACGTTCGGTGGTGGTAAAAATTTATCCCTTGTAATAATTTTTGTAATTTCAGCATCACCGACAAGGTTTACCATAGCCGTTATAGCGCCGTAATCGGACGTGTTTTCCTTTGACGCAAGACGTTCTGCAACTTCTTTTTGAACTGTTAAAACAAGTCCTTTAACGTACTTTGCCTCTTCAATAAATTTCATTAAAATAGGCGTCGTAATATAATACGGCAAGTTTGCAACAACGTAATATCCGTCCTTAAAATCTTTTTCAAAGTCAGCCATTTTTTGCTTCATAATGTCTTCAAAAATGATTTCAGTATTATCAAAGTCGGCAAGCATTTCCGATAAAATATCTTTAAGTTTAACGTCTATTTCATAGCCTATTACTCTGCCAGCCTTTTTAGCGATAGAACGTGTAAGCGTACCTGCCCCACAACCTATTTCTATAACGGTGTCGCTTTTTGTAATGCCTGCCGACGTAACTATATCGTCAAGCAATTCCTCGTCAGTCAAGAAGTTTTGACCGTAAGCCTTTTTAAAGTAAAAACCGTGTTTGTGTAGTAGTTTTTTTATATCCATACTGAATAAAAATCCTTTATATAGCAAACAATATTTTTAAGGGCAAATCAGTTGCCTCCTGTTTTACAAAAGAACGGACGTCCCCTTTTTTGGGGACGTTTGTTTTATTTTAATTTTTTGTAAAGATTAAGCGTGTTATTTCTTATTGCCGTAGCAACTTCAATTAAAGATAAATCTTTTATTTGCGCAATCTTTTCAGCGACAAAACGCACGTTTTTAGGCTCGTTAACCGTCCCACGTAACGGCACGGGCGCAAGATACGGGGTGTCCGTTTCAGATAAAATTCTATCAATAGGCGTGTATGCGCAAACCTCTGGCAATGAACGAGCGTTCTTAAAAGTGAGCGTGCCAGAAAAAGATATATAAAAGCCTAAATCAAGATAAATTTTTGCGCTTTCAAGCGAACCACTATAACAATGCATAATTGCGCCGTTATTTATTAGTGAGCGATTAGCCTTTAACACGTCTATCATATCTTGCGTGCAATCTCTTGAATGAACAGAAAACGGCAATTTAAGTTCGTCGGCAAGTTCAATTTGACGAACAAATGCTTTAATTTGCTCCTCTCTATCCTTTCCATAATGATAGTCAAGACCTATTTCGCCAACGCCTAAACACTTTTCGTTAAAAAACACAGGCTTAATTAAGTTTAAATTTTCTTCCGTTACCTCTTTTGCGCTGTCAGGGTGAATACCTGCCGTAAAATAAACGCCTTTATGCGACGACGCAAATTCCATACAGTCAAAACTTGACTTTACGTCAAAGGCTACGTTTATCATAAGGTCAACGCCCCCGTCGATTGCCCTTTTATAAGCGCCGTCAGCATCAAAATCAGGATGTTCGGAAAAATGACAATGTGTATCCGTAAACATATTTTACCGTATAAATTAACGTTAACGGCACGTTTTCAGCGTACCGTTAACCTTAAAATTGACCAAATTTAGATTTTTAGAAAATGTTACTACCGTCTTCGATATCGTTTTCTGGAGATAGGAAGGAAATCTTGCCTTCTGCGTTTTCAGCGCAAATAATCATACCTTGACTTTCGATACCACATAATTTAACAGGCTTTAAGTTGGTTACCATTACAAGTTTTTTACCAACTAAATATTCAGGTTCGTAGTGAAGTGCAATACCACTAACAACCGTCCTTTCTTCAGCGCCAAGGTTAACGGTAAGTTTTAAAAGTTTTTTAGATTTAGCAACCTTTTCACAAGCCGTAACAAGAGCGACTTTAAGTTCTACTTTAGAAAAATCGTCAAATTCGATTTGTGGTTTAGAAACTGTTTCTTCCATAATTTCTTCCTTCTTTTCTTCTTTAACCTGACGTGATTCAATCATCTTTTCAACTTCAGGCATAATAACTTTTGCGTCCAAACGCGCGAATAAAATTTCAGGCGCGTCGGTTACTTTGATGCCGTTTTTAATTAAACCGAATTTACCCATATCCACATAATCACGCATAGGACAATTCATCATTTTAAGAGCCTTTTCGCATGATGCAGGAATAAACGGTGCCATCAATGAAAGACCTATTACGATACTTTCACAAAGGTTATATAAAACGGTTTTCAATCTATCGGACTTGCTTTCATCTTTTGCAAGCAACCAAGGCGCAGTTTCGTCAACGTACTTATTTGCCCTTCTAAATACTGCAAGCGCTTCTGAAATAGCGTCGGAAATTTTATATTCTTCCATCGCTTTTTTAACTTTGCCGTAAGCAGAAGTTACAACTTCAATAAGTTCGTTATCAACGGCTTCAGTAACGCCCTTGTTTTCAACAATACCGTCAAAATACTTGTTCGACATAGCAATCGTACGTGAAACAAGATTACCTAAAACGTTAGCAAGTTCAGCATTAGTCTTTTCAATAATGGCTTCCCAACCGATTAAGCCGTCGTTATCCTGTGGCATTTCCGATAAAACGTAATACCTAGTAGCGTCGACACCAAAGAATTTTACAAGGTCGTCAGCATACATAACGTTGCCTTTTGACTTGCTCATTTTACCACCGTCTTGTAAAAGCCAGCCGTGGCCGTAAACTTTTTTAGGAAGTGGAATATCAAGCGCCATCAAGAAAATAGGCCAGTAAATGGTATGGAAACGTATAATATCTTTACCGATAATATGAACGTCAGCCGGCCAGTATTTATTGTAAAGTTCGTCATTATTGCCGTCGACGTCGTAACCAAGCCCCGTTATATAGTTAGTTAAAGCGTCAAGCCAAACGTAAACTACGTGTTTAGGGTCAAAATCAACTGGTATACCCCACTTAAATGAACTTCTTGATACGCATAAATCTTGAAGTCCTGGTTTTAAGAAGTTATTTACCATTTCGTTCTTGCGTGAAAGTGGCAAAATAAATTCCGGATGTTCGTCGTAATACTGCATAAGTCTGTCAGCGTATTTACTCATCTTGAAAAAGTACGCTTCTTCTTGTGCTTGAACAACTGGTCTACCACAGTCTGGGCATTTACCGTCTACAAGTTGGCTCTCCGTCCAAAAAGATTCACAAGGCGTACAATACCAACCGGAATATGAACCCTTATAAATATCGCCTTTATCGTAAAGTTTTTTAAATATTTTTTGAACCTGCTTTTCGTGATAAGTATCGGTTGTTCTAATAAATTTATCGTACGAAACGTTCACAAGATCCCAAAGTCCTGAAATTGTAGACGCAACTTCGTCAACGAACTGTTTTGGTGTTTTGCCGGCAACCTTTGCCTTTTCTTCAATCTTTTGACCGTGTTCGTCAGTACCTGTTTGAAAGAACACGTCATATCCGTCAAGGCGTTTAAAACGTGCTATGCTATCAGATAAAATTGCTTCGTAGGTGTTACCGATATGTGGTTTGCCCGAAGTATATGCTATTGCTGTTGTTAAATAAAATTTTTCCTTCATAATTCCTCCGCCAAATGAAAGCGTTATCTCAACGTATAATATCTTATACTATATCTTTATTATTTTATAATATTTAACAAAAAAAGTAAATCATAAATCGTAAATTATACGCATAAAGTTTACTATGAATTTTATTTTTGCTTGTATTTTTACCCTTTCTATAATAACGCTATGTTTCTCTCATCCCGAAACGGTGTTATCTAGTATGCTATCCGGTGGTGAAAAAGCCCTTTCGCTAACACTTAAGTTGACCGTCATTTACGCCGTTTGGCTGGGCATGTTTGAAATTTTTGAAAAAACAGGAATAACAAAAAATTTCGCACGCCTTTTACGCCCTGTAAATAGGCTGTTGTTGGGTGATTTAACCGAGAAAGAAAACGAATACGTTTCCCTTAACGTGTCGGCTAATATGCTCGGAATGAGTGGTGCAACCACGCCTATGGGCATAAAAGCAATAGAAGAATTTGAAAAACGCGACAATACGTCCTTTCAAATTATAATGTTTTTCGTCATAAACGCTACAAGTTTACAATTTATTCCGTCGTCGGTAATGGCTCTACGAACAAGCATGGGTTCAACGTCTGCAGGCGACGTCATTTTGCCTACCATATTAACTACGTTAATTTCCAGCGTAATAGGCGTTTTGTTAGTTAAAATTTTCGTTAAAAAGGATAAATTATGAGCGTTTATTTTATACCCGTTTTCTTTTTGATTATAATGGTGACGGCGATTATTAAAAAAGTTAAGCCGTACGAGGCATTTACGCTGGGCGCAAAAAGCGCAATACCTTTTGCCGTAAACGTCTTTCCCTATCTTGTTGGAATATTTATTTTAACCGAACTCTTTGAAATAAGTGGACTATCCGACCTTTTAGCAAACCTATTAGCGCCCATATTTGGTTTTTTAGGCGTTCCTAAAGAACTGACTAAACTTATTTTAATCAAGCCGTTTTCGGGAAGTGGCTCGCTTGCTACCGTGTCGGAAATTTTTGCAAAACACGGCGTTGACGGCTATTTAGCAAGGACGGCTTGCGCCATTTATGGCAGTAGTGAAACAGTCTTTTACGTCGCCACCGTTTATTTTGCAAACGCTAAAACGAAAAATCTTGTTAAGCCTATCGTAATAAGTTTAACAGCGTCTTTTATATCGTGCGTTTTTGCTTGTTTTATTTGTAGAATAATTTAATTTTTACCATTAAAAAAAGAACTCTTTTAAGAGTTCTTTTAATTTTTATTAACTTGCCTTTTTGATAATTTGAGGTTTATCGCCTTTTGTAACGACGTCCTCGTCAATAATAACCTTTTCAACCTGTTCAAGCGACGGCAAATCGTACATTGTATCAAGCATAAGGTTTTCTAAAATAGTTCTTAACCCTCTTGCCCCCGTTTTTAGTTCAATGGCGCGTTTTGCTACTGCAAGAACAGCCTTGTTAGTAATTTCAAGTTCTACGTTGTCAATTCCGATAAGTTTTTTGTACTGCTTAACAAGGGCGTTTTTAGGCGCTGTCATAATGTTTACAAGAGCATCCTCATCAAGAGCGTTAAGCCCCACCGTGATAGGAACTCTACCTATAAATTCAGGTATAAGCCCGAATTTAATTAAATCTTGAGGTTGTACGTCACGGATAAATTCCTTAACCGACTCTTTACTTGAATACACCGAACTACCAAAACCAAGCGTGGTCTTATCTTTGCGCTTTTCAACAATCTTATCAAGTCCAACAAAAGCCCCACCCATTATGAATAAGATGTTGGTAGTGTCAATCCTAATACATTCTTGGTTAGGATGTTTTCTGCCACCCTGTGGTGGAACAGATGCAATAGTCGACTCAATAATTTTAAGCAACGCTTGTTGAACGCCTTCCCCCGAAACGTCACGCGTGATTGAAACGTTTTCGCTCTTTCTGGCAATTTTATCTATTTCGTCAATATATACTATGCCTCTTTCAGCCTTTGCAACGTCATAGTCGGCAGCCTGAATAAGTTTAAGCAAAATATTTTCAACGTCTTCCCCAACGTAACCAGCCTCGGTGAGCGTTGTGGCGTCGGCAACGGCAAACGGAACGTCTAAAATTTTGGCAAGCGTTCTCGCAAGCAACGTTTTACCACTTCCCGTAGGTCCTAAAAGTAAAACGTTAGACTTTTCAAGGTCGATATCGTCGCGCATTTTTTTAACGCCTATACGCTTATAGTGGTTGTAAACGGCAACCGAAAGCACTTTTTTAGCGTCGTCTTGACCGATAATGTATTCGTCAAGGCGCTCTTTAATTTCGTGTGGCGTCAAAAGTTTAACGTCAGTTTTTACTTCCGTGTTATCAGCCTCATCCTCCGATAAAACTTCCTTGCAAATTTCGATACATTCGTCGCAAATGAACGTACCGTTAGGGCCCGAAACAAGACGTCTAGCAAGTTCTTTAGGTTTACCACAAAAGGCGCAAAATAATTCTTTCTCTTTCATTTACACTCCAAAATTACGGACGCTTTACAAAAATTTCGTCAATAAGTCCGTATTCAAGCGCATCTTCTGCGCTCATATAATTGTCCCTATCCGTATCTCTTTCAAGGTCGGAATAAGGTCTTGAACAGTTTTCAGCCAAAATAGTATTGAGTTTGTGTTTAGTCCTTAAAATATGATCGGCCTGAATTTTAATATCGCTGGCTTGACCTTGCGCACCACCAAGTGGCTGATGAATCATAATTTCACTATTCTTTAATGCGTAGCGCTTGCCCTTCGTGCCGGAAGAAAGCAAGAACGCGCCCATAGACGCAGCCATTCCGATACAAATAGTAGTAACGTCGCATTTAATATAGTTCATAGTGTCGTAAATAGCCATACCTGCCGTAACTGAACCACCAGGACTATTGATATAAAGACAAATATCTTTATCAGGGTCTTGACCTTCAAGATAAATAAGTTGCGCAACGACTGTGTCGGCAACGGCGTCGTTTATTTCACCCGTCAAAAAAATTATTCTGTCTTCTAAAAGTCTTGAATAAATATCGTAACTTCTTTCGCCCTTACCCGTGTTTTCGATAACGTAAGGAACTACGGTATTTTTAACGTTCATAATTTACCCCTTGTTAAAGTTTATCTCCGCTTTACAATATTAATAAAGCGGAGACGTAAAAAATATTTTTATTTAGTTAAGGAATTAGCCGATAACGTTTTCCTTCTTTAACATATCGAAAAGTTTGTTAATGATAATGTCTTGTTTAGCGTAGTCGAACTGTTTAGCGTCAAACTTTTTAAAGTCAGGTGCTTTTTTGCCCTGCTTTTCATACATTTCGTTAACCTTTTCTTTAACTTCGTCGTCAGATGCAGTAATTTCTTCCTTTGAAATAATAGCGTCGATAACAAGTTGCTGTTTAACTGACTTTTTAGCCTGTTCAGTAAACGTCTTTCTATAATCAGCCATATTTTGGTTGGTATACTTTAAAAAGTCTTCAAGTTTTAAGCCTTGGTAAGACATTCTGTATTCCATATCCTGTACCATATAATCGATTTGATTTTCAATCATAGCATCAGGGATTTCAACTTCAGCAGAATCAGTAAAGAACTCAATCATCTTATTTTCAAGTTCTCTTTCAGCCTTTTTAGCGTTAGCGTCTTCCATTTTAGCCTTTGTTTCCGCTTTATAAGCATCAATGGTTTCTACGCCAGTTGCTTCTTTAATGAATTCGTCTGTAACTTCTGGCAATTCCTTTTTAGAAAGCTTGTTAAGTTTTACCGTAAAGATTGCATCTTTACCTTTTAAATCTTCAGAATGATATTCTTCTGGGAACTTAACTGCAACGTCTTTCGTGTCGCCTACGTTCATACCAACAACGCCTTCTTCAAAACCAGGAATAAACGATTTGCTACCAAGGACTAAATCGTAACCTTCAGCCGTACCACCTTCAAACTTAACGCCGTCAACTGCGCCTGAATAGTCGATATTAGCAATATCATCCATTTCAGCAGGTCTACCTTCAACGTCAACCGTTCTTGAATTTCTTTCTTGTAAACGCTTAATGTCAGCGTCAATATCTTCGTCAGTTACATTATACTCAACTTTATCGAACTTTATACCCTTATAATCGCCAAGTTTAACTTCCGGCTTAACTGGAACTGTTGCAACAAAAGTAATGCCGTCGTCTGACAAATCTTTAATATCAAGGTCAGGTCTAGCTACTATATCAATAGAAGGTTCTTTATCTAAAACTTCACCAAAATAGTCAGGGAAAGCTTCGTTGATAGCATCTTCATAGAATACGCCCTTGCCATAAGCGTTTTCGATAACCTTCATAGGAACTTTACCTTTTCTAAAACCAGGCATAGAAAATTTTGACTTATTTTTATTATAAGCCTTAACTTGAGCGGCAGCCCATTCTTCTTTATTCAACTTAATTTCAACTTTAACGGTGCTTTTTTCCGCTTTTTCAAATTTGTAATCCATTTTTAACTCCTATATATATTTATATATATTTTTGCTATGTAATAATAACACAAATATTTTTAAAAAGCAAACCTATTTTACCTTATTTTAACTTTTATCAAAAAATATTAATTTTATTGTTTTTTAATAAGATTTTCGTGTTTATTAGGGGAAACTACTATCGTTTTTTGCCCCGTGTATGTCACAAAACCAAGGTTTGATTTAGGTGGCTTTTTTACTTTATTTCGTTTAACGTAATCGACGGCGACCTTTCCACCCTGTCGTGCCTCTGAATAATAAGCGCAAATTTCACTCGCTACCCTTATAACTTCGTCAGTAAAATCTCTGCCGTCGTGTTCGATTATAACGTGTGAGGAGTGGTAGTCTTTTGCGTGCAACCACAAACTTTGACCTGTCGCTGAAAAAGTCAGTTCGTCGTTTTGAATATTATTTTTACCTATTTTTATTTGATAGCCGTCGAATAAGTAGGTGGTAAACTTGGTCTTTTTTGCCTTTTTTTGTTTGCCTTTAACCGACTTTATAAACCCAACTTCCTTTAATTCTTCTTCAATCTCTTTAAGGTCAACAAGGCTGTCGGCAATCTCTATTTCTGCTTTTAACGCCGTAATATAGCCAAACTCTTTTTTAAGTTCTTCCCTTTGTGGAATAAGCGCATCAAGCGTACGCTTTTGCTTGTTGTAACGCTTAAAATAACTTTCGGCATTTTTGGACGGCGACAGCGTTTTATCAAGCAAAATTTTTATAATTTTATTGTCGTCGTAATAATTTTCAACTTCCGTTTCAGTTTGCCCTTCTTTAATCTTATATAGATTAGAAATTATAAGTTCACCCTTAATTCTATCACTTTCATAATCCTTTGCATCGAGTTCTTTTTTGTCAATAATTAACTGACGTTTTTTAAGTTTATCCTCGACCTTTTTAACAACTGATAAAAGTTTTCTTTTTCCGTCGCCGAAAGTTCTTTCAAACTCCTTTTTATCGTAAAATGTTTCTTGCGCAGTAACTATGCTTTCACACTTTAATTCTTTCCCCGGCGCGCTTTCATAATTGAACAAATAAAAGTCACCAAGTTTACCTGATGGCAAAACTTTAACGCAAGGCGACAAAGCAACGTCGCTGACAAATTCTTTTATAAATTTTTCAAAAAACTGGACGTTTTCTTTACTTAATAGACCGTGTTTTTTTATAAAACGATAGGCACATTCATTTGCCGTCGCCTTTGAAAAACCTATAACTAAAGAGAATAAATACCCACCAAAATCAAATGAATTTTTATCAAAATCTTCAAAATTGACAACTTTTGCAAGGTCGTTTACAAGTTCAAGTTCGTCAGGGTAAAATTTGTCCTGCTTTGGTGGCAAAGAATATTTCATACCAGCCATTAACGGACGAAGTGAGTTTATATCCAAATTAAACGCTTTAAGTGAACCTAAAATTTTGTCGTTTTCAGTCAAAACAACGTTACTGTACTTGCCCATAATTTCAGCATAAAGCGACCTTTCGCGGCTTTCAAAAAAGTCGTTAAGCGCGTTAAAAGTTATACGAACAATTCGTTCGTATCCAACGAGTTCAACCGACTTAATTTCTGCCGAAATAAGATATTTGCGAAGTAGCATACAATATCCGTAAGCCGTCAAAGGATTAGGCTTTTCAGCATCTGATAGCGTTATGCGCGCACCGATTGCGTTTGCTGAAATTAGCAACTTAAAATTTTTGCCTTTGTTGTATAAATGCAAGACTATTTCGTCAGCAACAGGTTGATTTATTTTATTAACTTTTGCGCCTTTAAGCATATCGTTAAGTTCTGCCGATAAATGCTTTAAAGTATAAGCGTCCTGTGGCATAAATCTCTTATAAAACCTCTATTTTTTTGTCCACTTTAAAAGTCTTATTATCAAGATATTTTAGTGGTGAATTTTCCTCAAAGTGAAGTGTCAAACTATAAGACGATAACTGCTGTTTTTTTACTTTTAATTTTCGATTGATTTCTTCTTTGCCGTACTTTCCATCACCGATAATAAAGTGTCCGTAAAAAGCAAGATGCGCCCTTATTTGATGCGTCCTGCCCGTCAGTAAATTTACCTTTAAAAGCGAAGTTTTGCGACCAGTTTTTAGTACTAAATACTGCGTTTTTACTGGTAGCGCCAAGCGCGTTTTATTGCAAATTATTTTTACCGTAGAACTTTCTTCGTCTTTTATTAAATAATCGGATAAAAGACCTTCTTTTTTGTCAAAAAATCCATACACAAGCGCTAAATAAGCCTTGTCGAAAGTCCTATCCTTAAAGCCTTTTTTTAATTCCCTTTCAGCAATCGTGTTTTTTGCAAAAATCATAACGCCGTCGGTATTTAAGTCAAGCCTGTGTATATAATAAAGTTCAGTATTTTTAGAAAGTTCATTATAAAGTGTGTCGGAATTTACCCCTTTATACTTATCGACGACAAGGATATTATCGTCCTCAAAAATTACGTCGTGCGTTTGACAGACAAGTGGCTTTTCTAGATTAGCGTAAACGGTTATAACGTCGCCAACAGCTAAAGACAAGTCGCAACTAGTGCGCTTGCCGTTAACTTTGATATCTTTATTTTTCAAAAGTTTGCTAAACTCACTAAATTTCATACCAGAGTATGATATAACCACTTTTGAAAGTTTAGCTGAACTATCGCTGATAATTTCAAACATATTGCCCTATAACATTATTATATATTTATTATATTTGTTAGTCTTTTAGGTCGCAAGGCGAAACAGTAGACGCCCCCACACGCCGTTTACTTACTCTATCTATTTTTTATAGATTAGAAACAAGTAAGACAAGGCTCGCAAAGCATAAAAGGATGAGATAGAACGTCTGTTCATCGAAGTCTTTTATGCGACGCAAAAACGCAGTATTACGCCATTTAGCTACCCTATCTATTTTTTATAGGTTAGAAACAAGTGTGGGTAGGCTCGTGAAGTCTTGCGGAGCGAAATTAACCTTGTCGGTTATTGAGGTCGCAAGACGAAACAGTAAACGCCCCCACACGCCGTTTATAACCTATAAAAAAGGCTTTAAGTAATAACTCACTTAAAGCCCTTAAAATTAATTTTCTTCTTTAGGTTTAATGCAAAGGAGCACTATAACGCCTGCTAATGCAAGAGTACCGATACCCAAGAAAATGAATGAACCGATATTATTTTCAAAGAAATGATCGTCAGGCTTAACAGTTGTAACTTCTTTTACTTCAATAATAGTTTCAGCCTCTGCCGTAGCAGTGAAGTTCTTTAACGATACCGTACAAGTAATTCTGTAAGTACCCGTCTTTACAGGAGTAAAAGTTAAGTTGCCATCATATGCCATAGCTTCGGCTTCTTTAGCAGTAAAGTAACCGTAATCACCAGCTTCGTCCGTATATTTTTTTACTTCTACCCAGTCGTTGCCGTTCTTATATTCAAGCTTGTATTCAACAGTTTTATCGTCAGGTGCTTCAATAGTGAATGACGATGCCGTGTTTTTAACACCCTTGTACCAAGTTGACTGGCTGCCTGCTTTTACTGAAACAGGAGCATCTTCTTCAAGTTCAAACGTAAAGATATAATCGCTAAGTCCAGGTTGTATTTCAACAACGCCATTTTCTTCTGTAAAGAAGTTGTCCGTTGAAAGTTTGTTACCATAAATATCTTCAAAAATTACGAAGAATTTATACGTACCAGCCGTCTTTACAGGAACTTTCATACCAGAATAAGTAGAAAACTTGGTGTCGGTATCAACGTTCATATAATAAACGGTCTTTTTTAATTTTGAATAAGGAGTTCCTTCATCACTTACTAAACTTTCCATTGAAGGAATTTCAAGATATTTGCTTGAACCTACTCTAATTGATGCTGTAATAGTTTCGCCGTCTACCTCGTATTCAGCTTTAGTAGCATCACCTAACTTGCTATTAAATGATTCAAGTGCTTGAGTTGTTGAACTATATTTAGGAGCATTTACTTCAAGAGCTGTTTCATATTGTTCATCTGTCATATTTGCTTTGTAAACCGTTTCGTTATCAAGAACAACAACGTCGTAAACTGCTAGATTTTTCTCTGCATCTTGAATTGCAACTTGACAATAAGTTGATGAATCTAATTTATCACTAACTTGTGTAAATATAACCTTTCTTTCAGTTGAATTGAGCGCACATGGTCCTTTGATTGCAATTAGTTTAGCTGAACCAGGCAAATAGTTGTTATTTAACTTATATGCCTTATACTTAAAGGTGTATTCTAAACCTTTATGAACGTAAAGATTACCGTCCTTCATTGTTACGCCCATTGTATCAAGGTCAAGATCGATAACGTGATTTTTGATTGATAACGAGCCGTTAGTTAATTTAAATTCTTGCTTATTGTCAACGTTAGCGTCGTTAACGGACTGGTCGATATAAATAAAAGCAAGACCGTCGTTAGCCGTTGGCTTTTGGCTGTATTCAACGCTAAAACTTACCTTTGCCATCGTTTTATCGTTACATTCAACTTTTTCAGATAACGCAATTAGCGCACCGTTATTTAACGAATAACTTAACTCACCGACATTGTCAACATATAATGCTAACGTACCGTCTGTTTCTAATCTAACGACGTTTTTAACAGTCGTTTCATAAGTAGTTTTTTCCTCACTACCCGTACCCGTAACAACTTTATTACCTGTTTTAATGTAAGAAGCCGTTTCAAAAACAAATTCAACAGCAGTGGCATTTCCTAAAAGGTCAAACTGCATTTCAAAATCGTTAATAGCAAGTTCGTATTTGAACTGGCCTTTAACAGTCCATTTACTACCTTCTTGTTTTACTTCACTATCCTCGTGTGGCGTAAATTTTAAAGTGTCGTCAATACACGTTGCCGTATAGTCTTTATCGTTTACAGTAAAGATATTTGATACAGGATTCCCCTCTGCAGATGCAAAAGTAACACCACCAACAAAAACAGAACTCACTAATAAAGCAACTGCTAAAATAGTGGATAAAATTTTAATGGAAAATGATTTTATTCTCATTTATAACTCCTTAAAAGCAACCGTTATGGCGCTTAGTCCTATTATATTATTACAATACTAAATTATTTTACACAAAAAAGTTCTTTTTGTCAATAGTCGTATGACATTTTCTCATTATTTTATTTAAAATAATCTAACCTTCTAAATAAAAAACGACAACCTAATAGGCTGTCGCTTAAATTTAAACTTCAGGCTTTACGACTTGCACGCAAGAATCGGTATCAAACGCCGTCCAAGGATTAACGTCCTTTGGAGGTTGAACTTTAAACACCATCCTCTCCCCAGTAACAGGATGAGTAAACGCAAGCGAATATGCCCATAAGGCAAGGTAGCCTTTTTTAGCCTTTTCACCACCGTAACGCATATCGCCGTAAACTGGACAACCGATTGCGCTCATTTGCACTCTTATTTGATGCGACCTGCCTGTGTGAAGTCTTATTTCCGTTAAAACGTTTCCGTCCTTCTCGTCAAGTACGGTGTAGTCAAGTTGAGCCATTTTAGCGCCTTCCGTCGCCTGTGAAGAAACGTAAACCATATTGTTAACAGCGTTCTTTTTAAGGTAATGTGTTAAAACGGACTTCTTCTCCCTTGGCATAGCAGTTAACACGGTGAGATATTTCTTTTCAAAATCGCCAGATTTCATTTGTTCAGAAAGTCTTGACGCAGCCTTTGAACTTTTTGCAAAAACCATAACGCCACCAGTAGGTCTATCAAGTCTATGCACAAGCCCAACGTAAACGTTGCCCGGTTTATGATAGGTAACCCTGATATATTCCTTAACCATAGTCAAAAGGTCCATATCCTTACTCTCGTCCCCTTGTGAAGGTACGTTTTGTGGTTTAAGAACTACTATTATGTGATTGTCTTCGTATAAAATTACTAAATCTTCCATAAAAAACCTTAAAAATTAGTTTGTTACATTATACAGCAATACCCCGAAAAAAGCAACTGATTGTTTGACTGTTAACTAAATAATTTTTTTAATAAATAGGTAATCGGTTTTCATGCTTATCAAAATATCCCGTGCTATAAAAGGAACTTTGCTTAAAAATAATCTAAAAATCGTGATTTATCTATCAAAATTAATGAATTAGCTACTTTTGCTTTGCAAGTTTTCGTCTTACAATATTTAGGTGCCTTTCAAAGTTGCCACTATTTATAAATTCAGCCAAAACGTATTGTTCTAACACAGGTACGGAGCAAGAAAACCCACCTAAAACTTCGTCGTATTTTGAAAGCAAATTTTCAGGCAAAATCATATACCCTATACGCATAGACGCCGATAAACTTTTTGAAAACGTGTTAATGTAAATAACGCGCTGTTCGCTGTCAAGCGAATATAAACTTTCAATAGGGTGCCCCGGCTGAAAAAACTCGCTAGCAAAATCATCTTCAACAACGTAACAGCCTTTATTTTTAGCCAGCGTTAAATATTCGTAACGTTTTTTAGCCGTCGCCGTTATACCAGACGGAAAACTGTTAAACGGCGTAACGTGTAATACGTCGAATTTTTTTCTATTAAGTTCACTAGATAAAATTCCATTATCCCCCATTTTTAACCGTTGAAGATTAACCCCTTCACCAAGATACACTTCTTTAATTTTTTCGTAACAAGGGTCTTCAATACCGAAAATTTTATTTCGCCCTAAAACTTTAACTACGTTTTCGTATAGTTGCTCGGCACCAGAGCCGATAATTATATTTTTAGCGTCGGCGTGCATACCCCTATACCTTAATAAATAGCGCGCGATAGCATTTCTTAAAACGGCACAACCTTTGGTCGGTGCTTTTACAAAAAGCTCGTTATTGCGCTCCAAAATTACCTTCCTAACCGTTTTAAGCCACACCGAACTTTCAAAATCTGGAGTGGTCGCAACAACCTTTTCGTCCAAAAATTTAGGGGAACGGTTGTGCGAAACGTCGCCATCGCCTTTAATAACGTCCAACTTTTCAACAAAATACCCACTACGCTCTTTTGCGCAGATATACCCTTCTTCTAAAAGCATGCCGTAAGCGTTCTCTACCGTGATAATGCTACAACCAAGCTTATCTGCCATTACTCTTTTAGACGGCAATTTATCCCCTGCTTTGTAGTCGCAGTTAATAATTTCGCTTTTTATTTGTTTGTATAATTCGTAATATTTCTTTTTCATCTGGTCTTATAAAAAACTTTTCATTTGGCTATTTACATAATGCCACATTTTTATTATAATGAATAAAAAAATATTTGTAAAGGGATTGAACAAATGTCGTATAAAAAAGTTTTAACAGTTCAAGACATATCTTGCGTAGGTCAATGTTCGTTGACCGTTGCTATGCCTGTTATTTCAGCTTGTGGCGTAGAAACCTGTGTCCTTCCATCAGCCGTGCTTTCAACACATACCGGTGGATTTTCAGGCTTTACTTTTACCGATTTAACTGATGATATGCCTAAAATTAAAGAGCACTGGACAAAAGAAAATATTAAATTTGACTGTATTTACACAGGATATTTAGGCAGTAATAAACAAATTGAATACGTTAAAGACTTGTTTTCACTATTAAAAAATGGTGGTATAACGGTCGTTGATCCTGCTATGGCAGACAACGGCAATCTTTACTATGGTTTTGATGATGCCTTTGTTAAGGAAATGGCTAGTCTTTGCGCTAAAGCTGATTACGTTTTGCCTAACGTTACAGAGGCATGCTTTATGACTGGTGTTGAATATAAATCAACTTACGATAGAGCTTACGTTGATTTATTGATTGAAAAACTTACTGCGCTTGGCTGTAAAAATATTGTGCTTACAGGTATTTCCTACAAGTCAGACACCACGGGTGTAGTCGTTTATGAAAATGGCATTTATCGGTATTACGAACATCTTAAAATGCCAAAAGGCTGTCACGGCACAGGCGATATTTACGCATCTGCTTTTGTCGGCGCTCTCATGAACGATAAGTCAGCCTTTGAAAGCGCAAAAATTGCCGCTGATTACGTTTTAGAGTGTATTAAGGACACTGCCACGGAAGAAAACCACTGGTACGGCGCTAAATTTGAGCCGTCTTTATATAAACTTATTACGGCTTTAAGAAAGTAAAATGGTACAATTTCACATAACCGTTGCATTAAAAAAGCACCCAAACGGGTGCTTTTTTGTTGTTAATTAATCAACTTTTTTCTTTGACCATAAACCTGAACAACCACACGGTAAAACTATACCGTCTTCGGTAGGTAAACCTACTTCATACGCAGTAAAATGTCCACCTAAATTTTTAAGGTTAAGTTGTAAAATGTTTTTTATTACTTGTGGCTGTAAACCAGTCGTATAACTATTAATTAAAAAGAATAACGGATCATCCGATAACACTCCCTTGCAAAGTTCAACAAGTGGGTAAAGTTCAGCCTCTAACTTCCACATTTCACCATTAGGACCTCTGCCGTAACTTGGTGGGTCCATAATAATGGCGTCGTACTTTTTGCCACGACGAATTTCCCTTGCAACAAACTTTTTGCAGTCGTCTATAATATAGCGAACAGGCGCGTCTTTTAAACCGGACAAAGCAACGTTTTCCCCTGCCCTTTCGACCATACCTTTTGCAGCGTCCACGTGGCAAACGTTAGCGCCGGCTTTAAGACAGGCAACCGTAGCGCCACCAGTATATGCAAATAGGTTAAGCACTTTGATTTCACGCTGTTCACTTTTAATTAGGTCGGTCATAATGTCCCAGTTTACAGCTTGTTCTGGGAAAAGCCCCGTGTGCTTAAAACCCATAGGTTTTATTTTGAATTTTAATTCTTTATAAGAAATTTCCCACTCGGTAGGGGTAGGTTTTAAGTTGAGCCATCTGCCACCACCCGTTTCGGAACGGAGATATTTAGCGTTTAGGTTTTTATAGCCGTTCATATCCTTATCCGACGGCCAAATGGCCTGTGGGTCTGGACGGAGCAAAATTACGTCCCCCCAACGCTCTAATTTATAGCCGTCACCTGTCGTGATGACGGAATAATCTTTCCATTTAGCAACTTTCATATATTTCCTTTTTAATTAACTATTTTATAATAAACTCTAAAAAATAAACGTCTGATATAATCAGCAAAAAGGAAGACTTTTGTCTTCCTTTTGTTATTATGCTTTAACAATAGTAACTTTTGCTAATTCGCCGTTTACGTCAATTTCTTTAGTAAAGCCGTCAGCGTCGCCTTCGGTAATTAAATTAGCAAGAACAACTGATGAAATTTGTTCTTTACCAAGAGTGAAAGCGTCTTTTGCCTCGCCACTAGCAACGTAGTAAACGTTTATCTTGTCCGTTACTTCAAAACCAGCGTCTTTACGCATTGTTTGAATTTTAGAAATTATCTCTCTAATATTGCCTTCGGTCTTAAGTTCAGGGGTAACGGTAGTGTCAAGTACGACCGTCAAGCCCTTGTCGCTTTCAGCCACAAAGCCTTCTTTCGACTGTGAAGAAATAAGTAAATCGTCGGCTGAAAACTCTACGTCAACGCCGTCAAGAGTGGTTTTATAAACTTCTCCACTCTTAACCGTTTTAACAAGTTCAGTCGTGTTGCACGTTGCAAAGAAGTTTCTTATAGCTCCTAAAAGCTTGCCGTATTTTGGTCCAAGCGTTTTAAGTTGTGGCTTAACGATATAACTTACAAAGTCAGCAGCCTCCGTCATATATTCAAGTTCTTTAACGTTAAGTTCGTCCTTTGCGATTTCAGCAAGTGAATCGGAAAGTTTTTCCTTTCTTTCAGCGCAAACGAATACCTTTTTAAGTGGCTGTCTATTCTTAATGTTAGAAGAATTTCTTGCCGCTCTACCTAAAACTACGATATCAAGGACTTCTTCCATACCCTTTTCAAGGTCTTTATCGATATAACTTTCATCAGCTGTTGGGAAGGTGTTAAGATGCACGGAAACAGGCGCGTCCTTAAAGAATTTTGGCACAAGGTTTTGATAGATAGATTCAGCCATAAACGGTGTGTATGGCGCAGAAATCTTCGCAAGGGTTACTAATACCGTGTAAAGAGTTGTGTATGCTGCGATTTTATCGTCAGTCATTTCCTTACCCCAGTATCTTTCCCTACCACGACGAACGTACCAGTTAGAAAGTTCGTCAACAAAGTTTTGCATATTTCTTGCGCTTTCAAAAATCTTATATTCAGAAAGCATTTGGTCGGTTTCTTTAACCAAGGTATTGAGTTTTGACAATACCCATTTATCCATCATCGAAAGTTTGCAATCTTTAAGATTATATTTAGATGGATCGTAGCCGTCGATATCAGCGTATAAAACGTAGAATGCGTAAGTATTCCAAAGCGTACCCATAAACTTTCTTTGCCCTTCAGCAACGCCTTCTTCGTAAAATCTTGAAGGGAGCCAAGGTGCAGAGCCGGTGTAGAAATACCATCTAACAGCATCAGCGCCCTGCTTGTCAAGGATTGACCATGGATCAACTACGTTGCCCTTGTGCTTACTCATCTTAATACCGTTTTTGTCGTTTACGTGGCCTAAAACAATACAGTTTTTAAACGGTGCTTTATCGAAAAGTAAAGTCGAAATAGCAATAAGCGTATAGAACCAACCACGCGTTTGGTCGATTGCTTCTGAAATGAAATCGGCTGGGAAATGCTTTTCAAAAAGCTCCTTGTTTTCAAACGGATAGTGGAGCTGTGCAAAAGGCATAGAACCACTGTCAAACCAACAGTCAATAACTTCCTTTTCTCTATGGAAAGTACCACCACATTCACACTTAAAAGTAATATCATCAATATAAGGACGGTGAAGTTCAATATCACCTTCGATATTGCCTAACTTTTTAAGTTCATCCTTGCTACCGATAACGTGCATTTTGCCACACTTGTCGCAAAGCCATACAGGAAGTGGCGTACCCCAGTATCTATCACGTGATAAACCCCAGTCAATAACGTTTTCAAGGAAGTTACCCATACGACCTGTTCCGATAGTTTCAGGCATCCAGTTAATTGATGCGTTAGACGCTAAAAGTCTGTCGCGAATTGCAGTCATTCTGATAAACCAAGATTCTCTTGGATAATATAAAAGTGGTGTATCACATCTCCAACAGAAAGGATAACTATGCGTAAATTCCATAGTCTTAAAGAGTAATCCCCTTTCCTTTAAATCCTTGATAATAAGTTTGTCAGCGTCTTTAACAAAAATGCCTGCTAAAAAATCACACTCATCTGTAAGTTTACCAGTAGTATCAACAAGTTTAATTGATGGCAAACCATATCTATCGCCAACCTGATGGTCGTCCTCACCAAATACAGGCGCAATATGAACGATACCCGTACCGTCCTCCATAGTAACGTAGTCGGCGTTGGTAACGTAGTAAGCCTTTT
>JAZNVV010000041.1:0-18094 GCA_045593005.1 Christensenellaceae bacterium
ATTTCTTATACACTCTAAACATCAATTATTCTTAAATCTTCCTATTTTAATGTTCGAATATAAACGTAATTTGTCTACCACTTTTAATCTCAGTAATAGTGTTGAGTTTTTTTCATTCTGTTAGAAAAATGTTACTATTTGCGAAAAAACACTACAAAATTGTGAGAGGTGTGATATAATCATTAATATAAAAGAGGTAGATATGGGATTAGTTAACGCAAAATGTTTAAATTATAAACTTTCAACCTTTGCGCCCATAAAATTTTAAAGTTTCGCAAGTTGGCAAATTGTAAACTTTTACACTTTGAAATTGCAAAATTTATACCAAATTTCAAACTTTGATAAAAAAGTATTAAAGCGTAGTTGATAAACAACAGAACACCATGGTGCTACCAAAAAAAGGACTGAACTTTTCGTTCAGCCCTTTTTGTATTTTTGTATTTAATTATATTCTTTTTGCAATTTCTTCAAGGAATTGACGGCTGTTTTGTGGTTTAACTTCAACCCCGTCTTTTTTGAATAAACCTGCTAAATCTTTGGTCATATAACCTTCTTCAATCGTTTTAACGGTTGCCCTTTCAAGTTTATTAGCAAATTCAACAAGTTCGGTATTATTTTCACTTTCGCCACGCTTTCTTAATGCGCCCGTCCAAGCAAAAATCGTTGCAACGGAGTTAGTTGAAGTTTCTTCCCCCTTAAGATGACGATAATAGTGGCGCGTTACCGTACCGTGAGCTGCCTCGTATTCATAATTTCCATCAGGTGAAACAAGCACGCTCGTCATCATTGCAAGCGAACCGTAAGCAGTAGCAACCATATCGCTCATAACGTCACCGTCGTAATTTTTAAGCGCCCAAATAAAACCACCGTTACTACGAACTATTCTTGCAACAGAATCATCAATTAAAGTATAGTCGTAACTTATACCCTTTTCTTCAAATTTTGCCTTATATTCGTTTTCGTAAATTTCAGCAAAAATGTCCTTAAAGCGATGGTCGTAAGTTTTTGAGATAGTATCTTTTGTTGCAAACCATACGCTTTGATTTGTCGAAAGAGCATAATTAAAGCAAGAACGAGCAAACGACGCGATAGAATTATCCACGTTATGTATGCCCTGTATAACGCCTGCACTCTTAAAATCAAAAATCTTTTTAGTTTCAACCCTGCCGTCAGCATACGTTACTTTAAGTTCAGCAGTAGCAGGTCCATCAACTCTAATTTCACTATTTTTATATACGTCGCCGTAAGCGTGACGTGCTATCGTTATAGGCTTTGTCCAAGTTGGAACGTAAGAGTTAATGCCGTCAACTAAAATAGGAGCACGGAAAACCGTTCCGTCAAGCATTGCTCTAATCGTACCGTTTGGTGAAAGCCACATATTTGAAAGGTTATATTCAACAACACGTTGAGCGTTAGGAGTAATAGTAGCACATTTTACGCCAACGTGATATTTTTTTATTGCCTCTGCCGCATCACGAGTGATTTGGTCTTTTGTTTCTTCTCTTTTTGGCAAACCTAAATCGTAAAATTCAGTATTAAGTTCAACGTAGGGCTCAATTAAAATTTCTTTAATCCAGTCCCATAAAATTCTAGTCATTTCGTCGCCTTGCATTTCAACAATAGGCGTATTATATTTTATCTTTGCCATAAAACATTTCCTTTTCAATTTTTTAACTATTATATCCTTAATAACTTTTTTAGTCAATTAATTTTTATATTAGTAATAAAAATTGATACTATAATTTTTCGTGTAGTCTACAATCTCTTACACATATAAACGTTTACAAATTAAATAATTTAATAACGTGAAATTAAAAAGGGAGCAACTGCTCCCTTTAATATTAAATTTGTTTTTCTTTTAAAAACTCTTCTATATACTTTATCAAAATATCAGCCGTTTTATCAATACCCATAACGGAAGAATTCACGCAGATATCATACGTGCTAGCCTCGCCCCACTTCTTTTGAGAGAAATAATTATAATATTTTGCACGGTTTTTATCGGCTTTTTTGACCAACTTTTCAGCCTGTGCTTCGGAAATATTTTCATACTCCATAACACGGGCAATTCTATCGTTGGTATTTGCCGAAATAAAAACGGAAATCTTATTTTCTTTGTTGCGTAAAATGTAGTTAGCTACTCTACCAACAACAACAAAGGATTCCGTTTCAGCAAGTTTTTTAATAACTTCAAATTGAGAAAAGTATGCTTTAATTTGAACTTGATGAGCACCGTTAGCAGAAATATAAAAATTATTCGCAACGGAAAAAGCAAAATTTGAAACTGCTTTTTCATCACAAGTTGCAACAAAATCTTCGTGTAAACCAGAATGCTCTGCTGCTAAATTTATAATTTCTTTATCATAACATTTGATATTAAAGTGTTTTGCTATTTTTTTAGCAATCTCACGTCCTCCGGAGCCAAATTGTCTTCCTATAGTAATAATAAAATTGTTCATATATGCCCCCTATGATTATTTCTATTCACATTATATCATTATTTTTTGAAAATTTCAATAGCAAATTTATTTTATTATATTTTTTATTTATGGTTAACTTTCACACTACCGTTACACCCCTTTTTATTACCATTTTACTAAATTTATCAAATTTTTTGTTTATGAAAAAAAATTTTTCTTCAAAGTCATTAGATAATATGTTATTATTATATATATTTTTACAAGGAGAACTAATATGTTTGAATTTGGTGTAAACAGCCCAATTATATTTGTTCTTGTATCATTGATTATAGCCGCCGTTATGGGACAGGCTGTGTTTTTTTTGATAAGAGCATTAAAAAGGGCTAAAGAAATTAATATTCCAAGAGAAAAAATCAAAAAAGCGATTATGACGTCAATAGTATTTACGATTGCGCCTGCAATTTCAATTATTATTTGCGTTATGACATTATCACACGACCTTGGTATTGCTTTGCCTTGGTATAGGTTAAGCGTAGTTGGCTCGCTTTCATACGAAACAATTGCAGCACAAAATGCTTTAAGTGGTATGGATATGATACTTGGCTCTGGCGTAGCACTCAATGCAAGTCAATTTGTTACAATATTATTTGTAATGACGATTTCAATCATGGTCGGAATTATTCTTGTTCCGATTATCGGAAATAAATTACAAAAAGGGATGATAAGCCTTGGTAATAAAGATAAAAAATGGCGTGATATATTCCAAAATTCACTTTTTATCGGTATGATATCGGCATTCCTTGGGTTTGTTTTTTGTGACTTTGCGAACGTGTTTAGTGGTGGTTTTTGGGCGCTTATACCAGTATTTGTAATGCTATCTTCTGCCGTTATGATGCTTATATGTGGATTAGTTATGAAGATTACCAAATGGCGCTGGATAAACGATTATGCATTGCCTATAAGTATGGTTTTTGGTATGGCTATGGCAATACCTTTTACTGCTTGGTTAGGGCCTATCCCTAATGCAAGCGCTGCGCTTTGTTTAGCACTTGTTTAATAGGAGGACTTAAAAATGAAAAAACAGAGAACATATCTTGAACAAGTACACCGTGACGGTAGATTTTGGAACTTTACCATGGCGGGAATTTTCTTTATCTTTCCTATTATTTTGTGTATAATTTTTGGCGCTGTTCCTAACTGGAACGGATTATTTAAAGGTCTTTTAGCAACTTTACCTATGTACTGGGCAGTCGGCATTATTGAAGTTATCACATACGTTCCTATGCTTGGCGCTGGTGGAAGTTATTTATCTTTCGTTACCGGCAACATTTCAAACTTAAAACTTCCTTGCGCTTTGGAGGTTTTAGAAAATTCCGGCTATAAATCTAGTACGGAAGAAGGTGAAATTATTTCAACTATCTCGATAGCTGTTTCATCAATCGTTACAACGCTCATCATCTTATTAGGAGTAATTTTACTTGTTCCACTCGAACCATTACTTGCTAACCCGGTTTTAGAACCTGCATTTGAACAACTTTTACCTGCCCTCTTCGGTGCGCTTGGCGTTGTATTTGTTTCTAAAAACTGGAAAATTGCAATTGCACCTATTGCCTTAATGTTAATTTTATTTATCGCTATACCTGCTCTTAACTCTGGCACGGTTGGAATTATGGTTCCGGTAGGCGCGTTGTTTACAATAGGTATATCAAGAATTATGTACAAAAAAGGTTTACTTGACGACAAGAAAAATCTTGACGAACAAGCAAATGAAGAAGTTACGGAGTAAAATATGTGGTGGTTATATCTATTATGCAGTTTAGCAGGAGTGATTTTTCTTCTAACGGCAATATTGTTAATTAGAACGCTTACATTTAAACCAAAATTTGAACAATCTATCCAGCAAGAAGTTGTTGAATTTGACAAAAATCAAGCCGTTAAATGCTTGCAATCACTTGTTCAATGCAAAACTATTTCTGATTTTGATAAATCAAATGAGGACGATGCCGAATTTGAAAAACTAATTAATCTTCTTCCTACGCTTTACCCTAACGTATACGCTAAAACAGAATTAAAAACTTTCGGTGGCAGATCACTTATGTTTATATGGAAAGGTAAAACGGACAAAAACCCAAGCGTTTTTATGTCGCATTACGACGTTGTTTCCGTTGAAGAAGATAAGTGGGAAAAACCACCTTTTGCTGGAATTATTGAGGATGACGTGCTTTGGGGACGTGGAACACTTGATACAAAAGCAACGTTTAACGCAACGTTATTTGCCGTTAACCACTTGATAGGACAAAATTTCACACCTGATAGAGACGTTTATCTTTGCTTTTCTGGTAGTGAAGAAGTTAATGGTGGCGACGCCTACAATATGATGAATTATTTTAAGGAAAATAATATCGAACTTGAAATGGTTATCGACGAAGGTGGCGCTGTCGTTAATAACGTATTCCCAGGCGTTAACGAGCCTTGCGCTCTTGTTGGAATTGCCGAAAAAGGTATGATGAACGTCAAATATACGGTCAATTCTAACGGTGGACACGCATCTGCACCAAAGCCAAACTCCCCACTAGTCGTACTTGCTAACGCCGTTAAAAAACTTGATAAAAATCCGTTCAAAATGCATATTACCGAACCTGTTAAAATAATGCTTGACACGCTAGGAAGAAAATCTATCTTCCTTTACAGAATGATTTTTGCTAATATGTGGTTATTTAAGGGGCTTTTAGATAAAGTTGCAAGAATGAGTGGTGGTGAATTAAATTCATTATTTAGAACGACTATTGCAATAACGCAAGCAGAAGGCAGTAAAGGCATAAACGTTATACCACCTGTTGCAAGTGTTTCAACAAATATGCGTCTTAACCCTATGGATAACGTAAAATCTGCAACAAAAATGCTAAAAAAGACGATAAACAACGACAAAATTGATATTGAAGTTTTAGCAAGCACAGAGCCAAGCCGTATTTCAAAGGTAGACGTTTTAGGTTTTGAGAGAATTAAAACTGCTATAAAAGCAACGTGGGATAACGTTCTTGTTTCCCCTTACTTGATGGTTCAATGCTCCGACTGTAGACATTACGGCGAAATTTCTGATAGAGTATACCGTTTTTCAGCAATGGCAATGACCAACGAAGAAAGAAGTACGGTGCATGGCAACAATGAAAGAATAAGACTTTCACAAATTGAAAAGTCAGTTGAATTTTATATTCGTTTAATAAAATTTTGCTAATAAAAATAACCTGCAAAACTGCAGGTTATTTTTTTAATTCTAAAGTTCTTTTATACGACGCTGTAATCGCCTTTTCGACTATGCCGTATAGATTGTTTTCTTCAAAGGATTTAACACCTTCTATCGTCGTGCCACCTGGGCTACAAACGGCTTTGATAAGTTCATCAAAAGGTTTGCCCGTTTTATAAGCGTTTTTAGCAGAGCCTTCAACCGTCTTTAACGCGTATAAATTAGCCTTTTCTTCCGGCAATCCAAGCTTTACAGCAACTTGCCTTAATGCGTCAATATACATATACACAAAGGCAGGTCCACAACCGGATAAACAACTTGCCACGTCTATCTTATCTTCTGAAATTTCGTCAACAAGCCCTGCCCCAAAAAGCGCTGAAACAAATTGCTCTTTATCGTTTTTTGAAACCTTTTCGTTGCAGGTATATAAAATTATACCTTCGCCTATTTGACAAGGTGTATTTGGCATTATACGTATGACTGGATAGTTGCCGTTAGCATAAGAAGTTACGCCTGCAATGCTTATACCTGCTGCCATACTAACTATTATTACGTCTTTATTATTTTTTAAATCTTCCTCAATAGCATTAAAAGTGTTTTCATAACCTTGTGGCTTTACACCTATAAATAAAAATTTACAATTCAACGCGACTTCATTTGCGTTTTGACAAATTGTAGCGACGTCTTTTAATGCGTCAACCTTTTCAAAATGTCTATCAAAGACGGCAATCTCTGATTTATTATGCTTTTTAGAAACGGCACGACAAAGGGCGCTACCCATATTTCCACAACCGATAAATCCAAATAAAAACTTCATACTATCTTACCTGACCATTGCCTTTTATAACGTATTTATATGAATTAAGTTCATTAAGCCCCATAGGACCACGTGCGTGCAATTTTTGGGTTGAAATACCTATTTCACACCCGTTGCCGAACTCACCACCGTCGGTAAAACGGGTTGACGCATTTACGTAAACGGCAGCGCTATCAACGGATAGAACAAACTTATCAATGCTATTTTGGTCGTTTGAAATTATAGCGTCACTATGATGCGTGGAATGATTTGACACATGCGTTATAGCCGAATCTATACCATCAACGATTTTTACAGCCAAAACGTAATCTAAAAATTCGGTGTCAAAATCTTCATTTGTGGCTATTTTTCCGTCAATTATTTTACTTGACCTTTCACATAATCTTAACTCTACTGGCGTTAGATTGTTTTTAATTCTTTCGTCAACAAGTTTTTCTTTAAGCATAGGTAAAAACTTATTTGCAACGTCCTTATGAACAAGACAAACTTCTTCAGCATTACAAACTGATGGACGGCTAGTTTTAGCGTTGTTAATTATTTTTACAGCCATATCTAGGTCGGCAAAAGCGTCAACGTAAACGTGGCAAATACCTGTGCCAGTTTCAATACACGGAACGGTTGCATTTTCAACGCAAGCCCTAATTAAACCTGCGCCACCCCTTGGAATAAGTAAGTCAACGTATTTATTTGCCGTCATTAAATAGTTGGCACTTTCTCTGCTTTTATCGTTAACTACGTTAATAAGATCTTCCGATAGCCCAGCCTTTTTAAGTCCCTCTTTAAGTGCTGATACAATAGATAAGCAGGAGTAAAAACTTTCCTTTCCACCCCTTAAAACGCACACGTTGCCACTTTTTAAACACAATGCGGCAGTATCAGATGAAACGTTAGGTCTGCTTTCAAAAATAACGGCTACAACGCCAAACGGTACGGACGTTTTAGTAATTTCTAAACCATCTTTATTGACGTGCCTTGATATAACACGCCCAACAGGGTCTGGCAAAAGAGCAACTTCACGCATGCCGTCAGCCATACCTTTAATTCTTTCTGCAGTAAGTTTTAATCTATCAACCATAACAGAAGACAAAGAAGTCGCGTTTTTAACGTCAATATCGTTTGCTGATAATATTTCCTGTGTTTTATTTATAAGTTCGTCAGCCATAAGATTAAGCGCGCAGTTCTTCTCTTTTGTAGAGAGCGACGCAGCAACCACCGTTTGACTTTTTGCTTTTTTAAGTAATTCTTCCATATTAATTCTTTTTAGCAATAAATCTTGTTCCTATTTGCTTTCCCTCTATAATTTTATATAAATCTGACGGATTAGCACCGTTTGTAATTATCATATCCGTACCAGCCTCAACGCATATCTTTGCCGCAGAAATTTTAGTCTTCATACCACCTGTGCCAAATGCGCTACCTTTGTCGCCAGCAAGGTCTTCTATTTCCTTCGTTATATCTTTAACGATAGGAATAAGTTTTGCATTTTTATCTTTACGTGGGTCGGCTGTGAATAGACCTTCAATATCGGATAACAAAACTAAAACGTCGGCATTAACACTTTTTGCAACAAATGCTGAAAGGGTGTCGTTATCGCCTACTTTAATTTCATCAGTAGAAATGGTATCGTTTTCATTAACGACTGGCAAAGCGCCTAATTCAAGCAATTTATTGAGAGTATTAATAAAATTACCGTATCGGTCAGCGTGGTTAAAATCGTCACCAGTCAATAAAATTTGGGCAACGTTATGATGATATTCTTCAAATAACTTGTCGTAAACGTACATAAGTTCACATTGACCAACTGCAGCGGCAGCCTGCTTTGTAGGTATGTCTGTTGGGCGCTCTTTTAACGAAAGTTTGCCTATGCCCATAGCAATAGCCCCTGAAGAAACTAAAATGACTTCGTGTCCACTATTTTTAAGATCGCTTAAAACTTTACAAAGTTCTTCTGTGCGTCTTATATTTAAATTGCCTGTTCCGTAGGTTAACGTAGACGTTCCAACCTTTACAACAATTCTCATATTTAACCGTCCTAATTAATAATATTTATATTATATAGAACTATTAACAAATCGTCAAGTCAATAACAAAATTTAAATAAATCAATATAAAAATAAGTTGATTTTTCTAAATATATCAATAGTTTTATTATTATAATAATAAAAAACCACAAAAAGTGGTTTTTTAATTTATGTTATTTAGTTCCAAAAATTCTATCGCCGGCATCTCCAAGACCAGGCATAATGTAACCTTTTTCGTTAAGGCGTTCATCTAAAGCACCACAATAAACTGGGACGTCAGGATATGCTTTTGTAAAATTCGCCACCCCTTCAGGTGCGGCAATCATACACATAAACGTAATGTTTTTGCAGTTACGCTTTTTCAAAAGCTTTACTGCGTCAATGGCTGAACCACCCGTCGCAAGCATAGGATCAACTAATAAAATTCTCCTCTCTGAAATATCTGATGGAAGTTTACAAAAATATTCGTGAGGTTCTAACGTTTCTTCATCACGATACATACCGATATGTCCGATTTTAGCCGTTGGGAATAAGTTAACTACCCCTTCAACAAGTCCTAAACCAGCCCTTAAAATAGGAACAACAGCAACGTCTTCAGCAAGCATTTTGCACTTTGTCGTCGTTAAAGGGGTTTCAATTTCAACCTCTTTTGTTGGAAAATCCCTAAAAACCTCATAAGTCATGAGCATAGCAACTTCTTCAACAAGTTCACGGAACTGCTTTGAAGGAGTGTTTTTATCTCTCATAAGTGAAATTTTGTGTGTAATAAGTGGATGGTCAAAAACTACAACGTTCTTATTCATAAGTATCTCCTGTCCTTAAATTTAGTAATATTATCGCGCAACTGCGTTATTGACGTTTTAACAAAAAAAGAGAGAACTACTCTCCTTTTTCACATTCTTTTTTAAACGCATCCATTATTGCGTTAATAAGAAATTCTCTAGTTTCAGTATTAATAGGATGCGCAATATCTTTATGTTCGCCTTCACTACTCTTTCTTGAAGGCATTGCAACAAAATAACCCTCTGCACCCTCAATAACTTTAATATCATGAACAACAAAACAATTATCGATTGTAATTGAAGCAACTGCCTTAAGTTTGCTATCGTCTTTTTTTACAATACGTACTCTTACATCTGTTATATTCATAAAATCTCCACCTTATCTTTATTATTTATATATTAACATATAAATTATGCGTTTTCAATATAAAAATTAAACTTTTTTATAATTTTTTTCACTTTTTTGATAATTTTTTTCGATTTTTAACCTTTTTTGACCTAACTTCATATAATATTTTATGAATAAATCTTCTTTTATGAAAAAAATTAAGTCTTTTTATTTTATAGGCATAGGGGGTGTCAACATGAGCGCCCTTGCTATATATCTTTATAATAACGGTTATAAAGTTGCCGGTAGTGATTTATCAAACAATAATTACGTAAAAAAACTTAAAAAAACGGGAATTACCGTTTTTAATAACCACTATAAAGATAACGTTGATGGCTTTAACGCTATAGTTTATACTTCTGCTATTAAGGACGATTGTCCTGAACTTATCGAAGCTCGAAAAAGAAAACTACCCGTGTTTAAACGCAGTCAGTTACTTTCACTCATTTTATCGAATTTTAATAAGTCGATAGCTGTTTCTGGCACACACGGTAAAACAACGACTACGGCATTATTAACGGAAATATTTTCATTACACTTTGGAGTAACTGCGTTTATCGGTGGTGAGAGCGCTAATTTTTCAAACTTACTAAATTTAGGCAACGATATTTGTATAACCGAAGCGTGTGAATATGAGAAAAACCTCCTTGACCTTTTAACAACGGATAAAATAATTTTAAATATTGACAGAGATCACGTCGATAGTTATAGTAGTTTAGATGAATTAACGCATACGTTTAATAAATTTGCGAAAAACAGTTACTCTATAATAAATGGCGACGATAATAACTGTAAAAATATAAAAGCAAACTGCACGTTTGGTTTAAACGAAAATAACACGTATTTTGCAAAAAAAATTAGAGATACAAAAAAGGGGCTTTCTTTTAACGTTTATACTGCGAATAAAAAAATATTTAGAGCGCACGTTAAACTACACGGCATTGAAAACGTATATAATTGCCTATCGGTGATAGCTGTTTGTATTAAGTATGATATACCTTTAAAAAAGATAAAAATAGGGCTTAAAAATTTTAACGGTGTAAGTAGAAGAAATGAGTATCTTGGTCAATTTTCACACATACGTTACTATGCCGATTACGCCCATCACCCTACTGAAATTGATTGCTATTTAAAAAATTTTTTCCGTTTTAACAAAAGTAATACTTTGATAGTTTTTCAGCCACATACATATAGCCGTACGCGTGAATTAATTGATGACTTTACAAAGGTTTTTGCAAAATACGACAACGTGGCAATTTATAAAACGTATCCTGCTAGAGAGCCATACGACAAAAACGGATCGGCGTATTTTTTATATAATAAGTTACAAACTTTATATCCTGAAAAATCGCTTATGTATCTTGAAAATTTAAGTTGCTTTGATGAACTTATTTATTACTACAAAAAAGTTATAATTTTAGGTGCTGGCGACCTTTATGATAAAGTTAAAACTAAATACTGCACAAAAACATTTTAGCGACCTACCGTCGCTTTTTTTATTTTTGGGTGGACAACTGGTATATTATATGATAGAATAATTAAGATACTAAAATAGGGAGATAATTTATGAAACTTAATTACAAAAAAGTTATCTTTGTCGGTTTTGCGTTCTTTTTAATAAGCGCTTTTTGGCAGGCATACGATTCAATCGTGCCTATGATGCTTGTTAATAAATTTGGTATGAGCCAAGCTCTTTCTGGTTTAATAATGGCTATTGATAATATTCTTGCCGTTCTTTTATTACCACTTTTTGGTTCGCTTTCCGATAAAACGAAAACAAAATTTGGCAAGCGTACACCTTACATCTTTTTAGGTACTATACTTGCAATCGGCGCATTCCTTGGTATGACTTTTGCAGATAATAAACAATTATCTAATATCTATCAAGAAAAATCTGACGAACAATTTATTGTTAGCGTTTTTGAGGAAAATTTAGAGATTCCAGTTGTTGAAAGCTCTGATGGAGAGAAAGTTTCAACAAAAGAATACGCATCACGTATTTTCTTTAATAAAAATTACGACCAACTTTCAGATAGCGAAAAGGCTGAATTAAAAGATAAGTTCGTTAGTATGGCTGAAGATAATACTATAATGTATAAATACGACGCCGAAACTGGTAAATACACCATTGATAACGATTATGGTAAAAACAGCGCAAGAACTAATCTTTTAGTAGCGTCAAGAACTGCATATGCAGGAATGATTACTAAAGAAAATTCTGCTCCACTTGTAATATTTATTATAGTTTTACTTATAACACTTATTTCAATGGCGACTTTCCGTTCCCCAGCCGTTGCGCTTATGCCTGACGTTACGGTTAAACCGTTGCGTTCAAAAGCAAATGCTATTATCAACCTTATGGGTACGGCAGGTGGTATTATTGTTTTAGCGCTAGGCATGATTTTTGGAACGGGTGCGCTGAAAAATCAAATGATGAGTTATTCCATATTTGTTACTGCCGTTTGCGCAGTTATGGCAATAGGACTTATCGTATTCTTGCTTAAAGTGCGCGAAAACAAGTGGGCTAATGAAATGCTTGAAGCTCAGGCAGTATTAGATGCTGATAGTCCTGCTGAAGAAGCTACTGTAGCAACTGGTAAACTTGATAAAAAGAAATTTATTTCATTAATATTAATTCTTGCATCCGTTGCTTTGTGGTATATGGGCTATAACGCCGTTACAAGTAAATATTCATTATACGCAACAAACGTATTAGGTATGGACTATAACTTTACACTTATTTTGGCGCAGGCTGCCGCAGTAATTTCCTATATCCCTGTCGGAATAGTTGCATCTAAAATCGGTAGAAAGAAAACTATTTTAGCAGGTATTGTAATTTTAGCGACGGCGTTCTTTTCAGCAATCTTTGCTAGCGCACGTACTCCAGTTGCACTTATGTACGTTATTTTTGCTCTTGCAGGTATCGGCTGGGCTACCATCAACGTTAACTCATTCCCTATGGTCGTTGAACTTGCAACAGGCTCTAACGTAGGTAAATATACCGGCTATTATTACACGGCATCTATGACGGCGCAAGCAATTACCCCTTGGCTTTCAGGCGTTATAATGGACGTTGCTGGCACAATGACACCGTTATTCCCTTACGCTACAATCTTCGTTGCGTTAGCCTTTGTAACTATGATATTTGTAAAACACGGCGATTCAAAGCCTACTACACCTAATAGCAAACTTGAAATGTTAGGTGCTGACGATTAATAGAAAAAAGACGTAGTTCGCTACGTCTTTTTTATACTTTATTATATTGTTATTACTTTTTTATCTTTATATTAAATTATAATCATTTTTATACTAGAATATTATAATAGCAATATTTGAGAATTTTATTGTAAATATTTGAGAATTTATTTATTTATTTTTGATAGTTTTGCAATTTGTTTTGTGTAAACAACGGCGTACAGCTTGTTTTTAACAGCGTTAAACTCTGCAAAAGAAAGTGCTTTTTTAAAAGTCATTAAAAACATAGGAACAGGTTTAGCCGTATGATAATTTGGCTGATAGTAATCATAATTGTTTAACTTAAAGTCAAATCTTTCATAAAAAGCAATTCTACGACGTGTTGTTTCGTCAGTAGGTTTTTCGACTTCAAGAACAAGCGTTTCATTATCCGACTGCATAAAATCGCTGATAAAGTCTTTTAATGCGACGCTACCTATCCCCCGTCCTTTATAATCTGGGTGTACGGCAAAATACTCAAAAAACCTAATTTTTGAAAAATCTCTATAAGCAATTATGCCGACGGTTTTGCTGTTGTTCACTATTTTAAGAAAAATTTCTTTCCTTTCTTTAAGCAGTTTTTTAACGTCGTATTTTGCGCGACGCTCTTGATAAGGAAAAGATAAACGCATTATGTCGTAAATTTGCTCCAAATCACTTTCATCAGCAATTTTCAAATGAATATTAAACATTGTTATAACCTTAATTTTATATTTTTATGATTATACCATTAAATAAATTTCAATTCAAGTTAAAAGTAGGTTTTTTCAAAAATTAATGATTTGATGTGTTTTTTATTGATTTTATTATTAGATTGAATTATAATATATATATCTTTTATTAATATAGGAGTTAAAATGAAGATAGTTGTAGTTGGTTGTGGTAAAATCGGTAAAACGATAATATCAAGCCTTGTCAACGAAAGACACGACGTCGTTGCAATAGACGTTAATCAAAAAGTTATTGAAGAAGTAAGAACGGCTTACGACGTTATTGCCCTTTGTGGTAGTGGTACGGAATATTCTGAATTAAAAGAAGCAGGTATTGAAAAAACTGAACTTTTTATTGCAGTAACAGGTTCGGACGAACTCAATATGCTTGCATGTTTCGTTGCCAAAAAAATGGGTGCTAAACACACCGTTGCGCGTATTAGGGATATTGAAAATAACGACGCTAATTTATCGTTTATAAAGGATGAATTAGACCTTTCTATGTCAATAAATCCTGAAAGAATGACTGCTGAAGCCATTTATAACCTAATCAAATTACCTTCAGCAACAAAGGTTGAGCATTTTTCAAACAGTCCTCTTGAAATGATTGAAGTTACCGTAAAAAATGATTCTAACCTTGACGGAATTTCACTTATAGATTTGCGAAAAAACAATAAGGAAAAATTCCTTGTCGGATCAGTTTTACGTAACGGAAGAATGTTTGTCCCTAAAGGCTCTTTTACAATACAAAATGGTGATAAATTAGGTATAATCGTTTCAAAAAAAGACGCGCATAAAGTTTTAAGTATTATGGGCGCTAACCATATTGCAGTTAAAAACGTTATAATTTTAGGTGCAGGGAAGATTTCAAATTATTTAGCAAAACTTTTGATAAACAGCAAGCATAACGTAAAACTTATTGATAATGATAAACAAGTTTGCAGAGAAGTTTGTGAGGATCTTCCTGACAACGCTACCGTTATTCATGGTGACGGCATGTCGCAAGAACTTTTAATTGAAGAAGGAATTTTATCAACTGATGCGTTTGTTGCATTAACTGGTGTTGATGAAAAAAATATACTTATTTCCTTTTATGCAGTTTCTCAAAACGTTCCTAAAGTAATAACGAAAGTCAATAGTGACGAACTTGCTAAAATTGCTGACAACTTGGGCTTAAATAGTATGATTACCCCTAAAAAAATTGTTGCTGACGTTATTGTTAAATACGCGCGTGCACTTGAAAAGTCAATAGACTCGCAAATTGAAACGTTATATTCTATTATGAACGGCTTTGCCGAAGCTATAGAATTTAAAGTTTTACCTGACTTTGAATATACAAACATTCCACTTAAGGAAATGGAATTGCACGATAACGTATTAATTGCTGGTATTACACGTAGCAATACTGCCATTATCCCTAACGGTGACGACGTAATTTTACCTGGCGACAACGTAATCGTTATTGCCGAGGGTAAGCACGTGTTAAGCCTTTCGGAAATTATTAAGAGGTAAAATATGAACTACAAAATTGTAGGCAATACTACCGGCAAGGTTTTGAGAGCAGAAGGCGTTATAATGATATTGCCAGCCATTGTTTCTTTAATATACGCAGAATGGCTGTCTGCTATTGCTTTATCATCCGTTGCCACAGTAACTTTTTTAATAGGTGCAACTTTAGCACACTTTATAAAACCAGATAATCAATACCTTTTTGCAAAAGAAGGGTTAATTACCGTTTCACTTGCTTGGATTTCTATTTCGGTTTTCGGAGCGTTACCGTTCACTATTAGTGGTCAAATTCCAAACTATATTGACGCTCTTTTTGAAACGGTTAGTGGTTTTACAACTACTGGAGCATCAATTTTACTAGACGTTGAAAGTTTAAGCCACGGCATGTTGTTTTGGCGTTCTTTTACGCACTGGATAGGAGGAATGGGAATACTCGTATTCGTAATGGCTATCGCATCTAAAAATCCCGACCGATCTCTACACATTTTACGTGCTGAAATGCCCGGACCTACCGTCGATAAATTTGTTCCAAAAGCAAAAGACACAACTCTTATTTTATACGTAATTTATACCACGCTAACTTTGCTTTTAATTATTATGTTATTGTGTGGGGGAAATTCTCTTTTCGACAGCGTTATACACGCATTTGGGACTGCTGGCACGGGTGGCTTTGGTATTAAAGCTGACGGTTTGGCAAGTTATAGCAATTATACACAATGGGTAATCGCTATATTTATGCTACTTTTTGGCTGCAATTTCAATATTTTTTATTTGATTATAATCGGCAAATTTACTTCTGCTATTAAAAGCACGGAACTTTTGACGTATTTAGGCATATATGCGACAAGTGTATTGTTGATTGCCTTTAATATTTATCAGTTGTACGGCAATTTCTGGGAAGTTTTAAGACACTCTGTATTCCAAACTTCTTCCATTATGACAACGACGGGCTTCTCTACAACCGACTTTACCAACTGGCCTGCCCTTTCGCAAACACTTTTACTTGTATTAATGTTTATAGGTGGTTGCGCTGGTTCTACGGCTGGTGGTTTTAAAGTTTCACGTATTGTAATTATATTTAAATCTATTTCAAATAACTTAAAGAAAGTTCTTCACCCAAGAACGACAACGACAATTAAACTTGACGGAAAGAAACTTGAAGAAGACACTATTAAAGGTGTAAGCGCATATCTTGATATTTATATAATTATTTTCTTTATTATATTTTTACTACTTGCGCTTGACCCGTTTAATACGGCAATCGCTGGCGAAAACGCTATTTTAACGCACTTTTCTTCGACAGCGGCTTGTATTAACAATATAGGGCCGGGGCTTTCAGTCGTCGGACCTATGAGCAGTTACGCAGTCTACTCACCTTTATCAAAAATTATTTTGATATTTGCAATGCTACTCGGCAGACTGGAAATTTATCCTATTTTACTTACGATTAATATCTTTACTTGGATTAAAAAATAATTAATTAGGCTGTTGCTTAACTGCAACAGCCTTTTTATTATATTAAATCTATATATAAATCAGAGTTGTTTTCTATGTGTAAAATAAACTGCAACTTATACTTTGTTACGTTTAATTTGTTTAAATTGTCTACTACGTCTTCCTTTTTAAAAATTATTTTAGAAACACCATCATCTACCATATCGATTGATAAAGTGGTAAAAGTATATCTATCCGTTTCACTATCAATATAATAAGCCCTTAACTCATACGTTCCGTCAACTTTTTTATATAAAGTATTTACTTTATTGAAATACCCTATCACGTAATTAAATTCGTCTTCAATAAGTTCAATAATAACGTTATCGTTATTGCCGTTATTTATGCTCTCATACCCACAAGTTTCACAAACAAATCTTTCGCCATTATATATCATTTTATGACCTAATGCCCCACGTATACCTATAAAATCACCACAAACAGTACACATTTTTCCTTCAACTTTAGGTTGCGAACAACTGCCAACTTGCGACGTAACTTGCTCGTACAAATGTTCCTTTACGGCTATTTCTTCTGTAATTTCTTCAAAGCAAATACTACATTTTAACTTAATAAAACCACTTTCGCAACAAGTAGCATCTACCCTTAATATTTCTTCATAATTATGTTTGCCAGTCGCTGTTTGTGGGATTTCTCTTATATCTTCTGCTATATTACAAATTGAACATTTTGCTATTTCCGTTGCATTTTTAATACACGTAGCGTCAGTATTTAATCTATAATCTAAAAATAAATGTTCCTCCACTCTACTTTGCTCACAACAAGAATAATTTATTTTGTGAAAGTCGTTATCATCATGACTAATACTATATAACGGAACTTGTTCATGATTGCTTTTGTCATAGTCCCCGTATGGATTATCACAAAGGTCGCATATTGCTTTTGATATGCACGTCGCAACCCCACCAGTATGGCTTAACCTACTTCCTTCATCTTCTTTAGTGTCTTTTATCCCACATATGCACGTTGCCGTTTTTGTGCCGTCTTTATTACAACTTGCATCATTATTCGAAACGTAGTTAGTAAACTTATGAGAAACCGTTTCTTTTATGGCATTGCAACAAGTGTATATTACGTCGTGTTTTTGATTGTCTATTAAGGTTACTTGGTATACTAAATCAGAACTTTCGTGAACGTTTGTATTTTTAGCCCCGACTATTACATCTTTACTACCACACCCGTTATTACAAACAGCCGTTTTTGTACCAGTTCTTAAACAAGTGGCGTTGCCGTCGTACACATAATTAGTAAAACTGTGCCCCTTTTTTGAAATAGTTAAAATTTCTTTTTCTTTGCACAAGATACATTGTCGCATTTTAGCGCCGTCGCTTGTACAGGGTTCTTTTATAATAACCCACTCGCCAAAATTATGAGAACAATTTTGCTTGTCATCTGTGTCGTTGTTGTAATTACAAGAGGAAAACATTATATTTAAAATAAATAAACAAAATAAT
>JAZNVV010000042.1:0-3238 GCA_045593005.1 Christensenellaceae bacterium
GGAGACTCTATTATGAAAGTTGCAGTAACTTATGACAACGAACAAATTTTTCAACATTTTGGTCATACCGAACAGTTTAAGATTTACAATATAGAAAACGATAAAATAGTTTCAAAAACTGTTATTAGTACTAACGGTCAAGGACACGGTGCGTTATCAAGTTTTTTAAGTGAAAATAACATTGACGTTCTTATTTGTGGTGGTATAGGTGGTGGTGCTATAAATGCCCTTAACGAACTTGGCATAAAACTTTTCGGTGGTGTTAGTGGCGATTGTGACAAAGCAGTAGAAGAATTTTTAAAAAATGAACTCAACTTTAATCCAAACGTTAAATGCTCTCATCATGACCACGAACACATTGATGGAAACCATACTTGTGGTGAACACGGTTGTGGAAAAGGAAGTTCCCATCATAATTAAAATAATTTAAATACGACTTTTATCGGAGGGTAAAATGAAAATCGTAATTGTAGGTGGGGTTGCCGGTGGTGCAACTGCCGCAGCAAGAATAAGGAGACTCAACGAACACGCAGAAATTGTTATTTTGGAGCGTTCGGGATATATTTCATACGCAAATTGTGGTTTGCCGTATTATATTGGTGGTGTTATTGATAATAAGGAAGATTTAACACTTCAAACTCCAGAAAGCATCTTTCGACGTTTTAGGATAGTTGCTAAAGTCAATCATGAGGTAACTGATATTGACGTGCAAAATAAAACCGTCAAAGTAACTGATTTAAAAACAGGAAGGAGTTTTATTGAATCCTACGATAAACTTATATTATCACCTGGTGCAAAACCTATATTGCCTGATTTTTATACTGAAAACGATAGAATATTCACGCTTCGCACGGTAGAAGATACGTTTAAAATTCGTACTTTTGTAGAACAAAATCAACCTAAAACGGCAGTTGTTATAGGTGGAGGATTTATCGGTCTTGAAATGGCAGAAAATCTTACAGAGCTTGGTATAAAAACCATAATTATACAACGTTCCGACCATCTTTTGCCGACGGTTGATATAGATATGGCGTCGTTTATTCATGCAAACTTTCGTCACCACGGCGTACAATTATTATTAAATGCTAACACAAATAAATTAAGTATTACAGATGAACAAGTCATACTTGGCGTTAATAACGGCTCAAATATAAGCGCTGATATGGTTGTGCTTGCAGTTGGCGTTACCCCTGAAAATACGCTTGCAAAAAGGATAGGTTTAGAACTTGGCTTGAAAGGTTCAATCAAAGTGAACGCAAAAATGGAAACTTCAATTTCCGATATCTATGCAGTAGGTGACGCCGTAGAGGTAAAACATTTTATTACCGATAAAGATTCTATAATTTCACTTGCAGGACCAGCCAACAAGCAAGGACGCATTGTTGCAGATAATATTTGTGGGTTAAATAGCGAATATAAAGGCTCGCAGGGGTCATCCATTATTAAACTTTTTGATATGACGATAGGGACTACGGGAATTAACGAACGGCAAGCTAAAGAAAACGGCATAGAATATGAAAAAGTTATTCTAACGCAAAGTTCGCACGCTGGCTATTATCCAGGTGCTACGGCAATGACCGTTAAACTCATTTTTGAAAAAGCCACTTATAAAATTTTAGGGGCACAAATCGTTGGATATGACGGCGTTGATAAACGAATTGACGTTATTGCAACGGCAATTAGGGCAGGTATGAAAGCAGATGAATTAAAAGATTTAGACCTTGCTTACGCTCCGCCGTATTCTTCTGCAAAAGACCCAGTAAATATGGCAGGTTTTGTTGCTGAAAACATCAAAAACGGCATAGTAAAACAGTTTTATTATGAAGATATTACGTCATTAAGCGAAAGACAAGACGTGATTTTACTTGACACACGCACACCGTATGAATATATGCGTGGGCATGCAGAAGGTTTTATCAATATTCCACTTGACGATTTAAGAGAGAGGTTAGGCGAGCTTGTAAAACACAAAAAAATCTACGTCATGTGTCAAAGTGGCTTGCGCAGTTATCTTGCAACGCGAATTTTAGTGCAAAACGGATATGATGCATATAACTTTGCAGGTGGTTTTAGATTATATAGTAGTATTAAAAAGGAAGAAATGCTGTCCAAACAATGCTACTCTTGTGGAATGGAAAAGTAAAAGAGAAGAAATTAAAATGATTATGCTTGCAAAAGATATAAACGCTATAATTTAACGCTAAATGTTTGGTGTTTTAACGAATATGCGCTTCAGTTTTGTCATCATTTAGTTTATCATTTGAAAAAAATACGTAAAAATAACGTTAAAATAAAAAATTCCTCTTATTTTATATAGATTATATATTTCATAGATTAAATATGAGTTTAAGTCAAAATTTTAAGATAGGTGAATAAAATGAACAAATATTTGGCAATTTTGCTTAATGGTAAAAGAAATATTCAATCAACAAACTTATTAGCAAATAATGTGCCTTATATAATAATAGGTATAGCATTAGCCATTGCTATTATATTTACATTATTAATAATCGCTGTAAAAAGTAAAAGAAATTCCTTATTAAAAAAATCTGAAGAAGAGGCCGAAGAACCATATATTGAAGAGCCTTTGGTAGAAGATGAGGAGATTTTTAAAGGTCTTGATAAAAAGACGGGACTTGCTATTGTTGCGAGATATAAATATTCGTTTAGGGCAAAACTTTCGCAAACTAGCGAAGATAACAAGCGATATTATTCGGTGTTAAAAAATGAAATATTATCTTTTCAGGACACTAAAAGCAGAATTTCTTGGAATTACGATAGTATAACCGTGGGTAGAAAAAAGGTTGTAAAATTTGCTATTCGAGGTAAGACGTTAAGTTTATATTTAGCCCTTAACCCTGAAGATTTTACGGAAAGCAAATATAAAATTAATCACGCAACAACGTCAAAATATGCAGAAGTTCCTTGTCAATACAAAATAATTAATAATAAACGTCTTGAATATGCGATAGAACTTATTGACTTGCTTGCCGAAAAATTAAATTTGACAAAACTTGAAACGGAATACATAGATTATATGCCGAAGTATGAAGACACGAAAGAACTTATAAAAAAAGGGCATATAGAAGAACTTATTTCAAAAGAAGACTACGAAGAATATTTAAAGCGTAAAGAATTAGAAAAAAGCAATTAGCATATTGTAATCTTATATTTGTAAAAAAGAACTTTTTAAGCAGAGAAAAAATCAGATTCTAAAAGGAGTCTGATTTTTCTTTTT
>JAZNVV010000043.1:0-2206 GCA_045593005.1 Christensenellaceae bacterium
TAACACTTGAAAATCTTGAAAGTGGTAATCAAGCAGAAGATATACCTTCTATGCAAGATAGACTTGCAGGCTTACCTCTTGAATCCGTTCTTAAGATTTCAGTAACGCCTGAAAACGGTAATTACGGTAGCCCAATGCTCAACGCACTTGTTAAGAAAGGGGTAGAAATAGGTGAGCTCGCAGAAGCTATCAATTCGCTTACGCTTAAAGAAGTTGTAAACGTTGATATTATGAAGGTTGTTACACCTACTGCTGACAGTCTTAATACAGCAGGTATCGGATCAGCATTATATATTAAAGATGGTGATAATTATAAACTTGTTTCTGTAGAGAACACGCCAGAATTATTTAATAATGGTGGTTACGCTTACTACGATAATACGGGTACAGGTACGTATCATTACGTTAATGTTAATATTCCTACAGGAACTACACTTTACACCATTAATGAAGGTGCAGGCATTTGGTTCTTAATCTTTGCAGACGCTACTGAAACAGATACAGATGGCAACAACGCAGATAATGAAGTTGAAGTTAAAAACAATGCAACAAATAGTACATTAGAAGCTACTAAATTTGACGTATTCTACGGTGCGCCTGAAGTAATCAAGTACAACAGCGCTAATGTCGGTAAGAAGATTACTGAACTTGCATTAGTAGGCGTTGACTTTAGCCACGTTAAGTTCAAGGTATTAGAATCTATCCGCGTTATTGAAGGCGGTACAGATGGCGGTACAGATGCTAGCATCCTTGCTGACTACACGCTTGAAGGTATTATCGGCCTTGCAATAGAAAAGCTTACGCCACAGTCTTAATCAAAACTAAATAAACACGGCGACGAAGCCGTCGCCGTGTTACTAAAAAGTTTTATAACAATGCAAATTTTTGTATAAACTATAATAAAATAAGCACAAATTTAAAAATAACGTTAAATAATTGACAAAGTAGTTCATCTTTGTTATTATTATAAAACCTTGATTGCGTGAAATATCGTAATCCGAATAAGTCCAGGAGGTAAAATTTATGAACAAGTACGAAATGCTTTATATTCTTAATCCGGAACTTTCCGACGAAGCAAGAGAAGCAGTTATCGCAAAACTTGAAAACATCATCACGACGGCAGGCGGAACAATCGTTTCGACAGACAAGTGGGGCGTTAAAAAGTTACAGTATCCTATTCAGTTCAAAAATGAAGGTTACTACGTGTTAACTACTTTCGAATCGAGCCCGGAACTCGTGCAGGAACTTAAGAGAGTAATCGGCATCAGTGAAGGTATCATGAGAAGACTCATTACCAGAGCATAGTGCCACACATAGGAGAAATATTATGAATAAAGTATGGTTAATAGGTAATTTGACCAAAGATCCGGAACTTACGGAAACACCTAACGGAGTAGCAGTTTGCAAATTTTCAATTGCTGTTTCAAGGGATTATTCTAATAGTGACGGCACAAGAGAAACAGATTTTTTCAACATCACGGTTTGGCGTGGTAGAGCAGAAAGTTGTGGCAGATATTTAAAGAAGGGTAGCAAGGTTTCCGTTGTAGGTAGCCTCCAAAACCGTTCTTATGAAGGCCAAGACGGTATTAAGAGAAATATCACTGACGTTATCGCTAACGAAGTTGAATTCTTAACACCTAAAAACGCTTCTGGTGAAGAAGATGCTGCTCCTGTTAAAAGGGAAAGACCTGTTTTAGAAGCGATTGACGATAATCAGTTGCCTTTCTAATTAATTAAAGGAGAGTTATTATGGAAGAAAATAAAGCAGTTAAAAAAGTTGTTAAAAGAATGCCAAGACGTAAAGTTTGCGCTTTCTGCCAAAACAAGGCTGACAACATTGACTACAAGGATATTGCAACTTTAAAAAAATACGTTACTGAAAAGGGTAAAATTTTACCACGTCGTATGACTGGTACGTGTGCTAAACACCAAAGAGTTTTAGCAGTTGCTATTAAGAGAGCAAGACTTGTAGACTTATTGCCATTTAAGGGCGAATAATTTATAATAAAAAACACTCTACGTTTAAGTAGAGTGTTTTTTATTACTTAAATTTATCTAATTTAGAGCAAATATTAGCAAAAAACTGGTAAAAATAGCATATCTCGACTCTAAAGCGCTAGAAAACTTAAGTTTTACTATTTCTGCAACTAGGACTATAAACTAGCTATGTATTTATCAGTTCAGCAAGAGAACTATCCACCAACAC
>JAZNVV010000044.1:0-56857 GCA_045593005.1 Christensenellaceae bacterium
ACTATATATAGGTTGGGGCGTTTTTGTATATTTGGCAGGTTTTTAATGTAACGGTATGATGAAAGTTGACCAAAATTAGCAAAATAATATATGATAAAATAAAACTTGAAAAACTAATCGAAAAGGTGTATAATTATAACAATAGTTTTATGGGGTGAAAAATGTTTCATATACTAGTTATTGACGACGATAAGAATATTCGCTTTGTTATGAAAGAGGTGTTAGAGGCAAATAACTACACCGTTTTTACAGCAAATAATGGAGAAGAGGCTTTTGAAGTTCTTATTTCAGAACATATCGACCTTGCCATCGTTGACATTATGATGCCTAAAATGGATGGATATGAATTTACGAAAGAACTTCGCTCGTTTAATGAAGAACTTCCTATTTTGATGGTTTCGGCAAAACAACTGCCTGAAGACAGGAAGAAGGGTTTTGTTGCTGGGATAGATGCGTTTTTGGCAAAACCTATCGACAACGAAGAACTTTTGCTTAACGTAAAGGCGCTACTTCGACGATATAAAATTATAAGCGAAAGAAAAATCATGATAGGGGAAGTGGTGTTAGATTACGATAGCTACACCGTTTCCGGCCACGGTGAAGTTATAGAATTACCACAAAAAGAATTTTTACTTTTATATAAACTTTTATCTTTCCCAAACAAGATATTTACGAGAATTCAACTTATGGACGAAATTTGGGGTGTGGACTGCGAAACCGACGCTGAAACGGTTACCGTGCATATAGGTAGATTGCGTAAAAAGTTTGAACACTTTACCGAATTTGAAATTGAGTCTGTAAGAGGACTCGGATACAAGGCAGTAAAAAAAGTATGAGTAAAGTTAAAAAAAGAGGGATGTCGCCAAAAGTACGTTTTAGGCTATTCTTTATCATTAGTGTTGCCGCGATTTTACTTACGGCACTTGCAATCGAGTTTGTTTTAGAATATTTCATAATAAAGGCAGGGGACATTACGGGTAGTCCGGTAAAAGAAACGGGGCTTTTTTGGATGATAATGTTTGCTGCTATCAGTTGTGTTATAGGCTTAATACTGACGGCTATAATTAGTAAATTTATCTTAAAGCCTGTCAATACGTTAATTGACGGAATGAATAAGCTTTCTTCGGGTGATTATTCTGCAAGAATAAAACTTGGTAAATATTCAAGCATTAAAGAGATGGAGGACAGTTTTAACGCGCTTGCTGTGGAACTACAAAACACCGAAATATTGCGTTCTGATTTTGTTAATAACTTTTCACACGAGTTAAAAACTCCTATGGCGTCAATCGGTGGGCTTATAGACTTGCTTAAAACGGAAAATCTCCCAGTAAAGAAGAAGAAAGAATATCTTGCCATTATCGAAGAAGAAATTGATAGACTTGCGTCAATGACGACTAACATTTTAAGTTTGTCGAAGATTGAAAAGCAGGAAATTTTGACCGATAAAAAGAGATTTAATTTATCAGAACAAATACGAATTTGTGTTCTTTTATTAGAAAAAAGCTGGTCAAAACGTTGTTTGACACCTATTCTTGATATTGAAGATTATTATATAACTGCTAACGAAGATATGTTAAAACAAGTCTGGTACAATCTTTTAGAAAACGCCATTAAATTTTCTGACTATAAAAAGGACATTACGGTAAATATAAGACAAGGCGATAGATTTACGACTGTTTCGTTTGAAAATTACGGGCCACCAGTTTTGGAAGAGGAGGCTGACAGTATATTTCACAAATTCCAAAGGGGTAGCTCGTCGCAAGGTCGCGACGGCAACGGAATCGGCTTGTCTATTGTGAAACATATAGTAGGTCTTCATAGTGGTAAAATTTGCGTTAAATCACAAGACGGCAAAACCACTTTTACAGTTACTTTACCCAACTTATAGCGATTTTTAGGCTCACTTTTTTATAAAAGTGGGCCTTTTGTTTAGTTTCAGTTCATTTTTAATTGCTATTATACAACTGTATAATAGGATTTTATTTGTATTTTTAGGAGAGTATCGTGACTAATTCTACTTATGAAAAATTCATTGACGGTGAACTTTTTGAGAAGTTAGTTCTTTGTGGAGCGTGTAACTTAAAGGCACATATAAAAACTGTAAACGATCTTAATGTATTTCCTATTCCGGACGGCGATACGGGCGATAATATGTATATGACCATCAGTGGTGGGCTTGGTGGACTTAAAGCAGTCAAGGAAAATTCCGTATGCCAAAAAGCGCAAGCATTAGCAAAGGGCATGCTTTTAAACGCAAGGGGTAATTCTGGCGTAATACTATCACAACTTTTTTCAGGCATGGCTAATGGCTTTAAGGATAGTGAAACAGCCACCGTTAAAATTTTAGGGGAGGCTTTTGTGCAGGGTGTAAAGCAGGCGTATTCGTCGGTGGCGCAACCAGTCGAAGGCACTATTTTAACAGTAGCAAGAGAATCTGCAGAATACGCTTTAAAAAAATGTGACGAAAATACTACCGTTTGCGAATTTTTTCATAACTGCGTAAAGGAAATGAAGGAGTCGCTAAAGCGCACGCCTGAACTTTTAGAAGCGCTTAAAGAAGCTGGCGTTATTGATAGTGGTGGCGCAGGTTTACTCTATATAACTGAAGGTATGGAAAGCGCAGCAGAAGGTAAAGACGTAGAGGAAATTGCCTTTACGGAAATTGAAACAAAAAACGCAAAATCGGTTGACTTTTCAAACTTTAATGAAAACAGCGTAATGACTTTTGGTTATTGTACGGAGTGCTTATTGCAACTTCAAACAAGTAAAACCGACGTTGATTCTTTTGAAGTTAGCACGATTATCAAGTTTTTAGAAACGATAGGTGACTCTATAGTGGCTTTTAAAACTGGTACGGTCATTAAATTACACGTACACACTATGACACCTTATAAAGTGTTGGAATTTTGTCAGCAATTTGGCGAATTTTTGACAATAAAAATTGAAAATATGACGTTGCAACACAGCGAAACTGGTGAAGATTTTGCCCTTAATAAATCTAAAACGATAAAACCAAAGGTGAAAAAGGAACATAAAAAGCACGCTTTAGTAACCGTTGGTACGGGTGAAGGGTTGATAAATACTTTTTATGAATGTGGTGCAGATTTAGTTATTGACGGTGGTCAAGGACACAATCCTTCTATCGAAGATTTTATAGATGCTTTTAACGAGTTAGATGCCGAACATATTTACGTTCTTCCAAACAATAGCAATATAATTATGGCGGCAAAACAAGCGTCGTCAATGTACGATAAAGCAAAGATACATATTGTTCCAACAAAAAACTTTGGACACGCATATGCAATTTTGTCAATGTTAGATTTTAGCGCCGACGACCCAGACGCTATTGTTGAAGGTATGATTGAAGAAATGTCATGCGCGACAACTGGTATGGTAACGCCATCTATCCGAGATGCAAACATTGACGGCGTTGAAATAAAAAAGGGTGAATTTATCGGCTTTACTGATAAAACTATGCACGTATCTTGTGGCGACAAAGTTTCAACGTTTGTGCAGTTAGCAGATAAATTAGGGGCAAAAGAAAAAGCTATTATGATAGTCGTGTACGGAAAGACTGTTACCGACGAACAACGTCTTGCTGTTTCAGCATCTATTAGCGAAAAATATCCCGAACTTGAGTTCTATGAACTTGACGGGGGACAGGACGTTTATGAATTTATAATGATTTTAGAATAACTATAAATTCTGACAAAAAATAATTTAATCAAAACGGATGAGTTTATTATGATAGCCGTTAAAATAAAAAACGAGGGGTAAATTATGTCAAAGTTTATCATTTTAACAGATTCAAGTTGTGATCTTGATAAAGAAATTCGCGATAAGTATCAAATCGAATACGTACCTATGCACTTTTCTATTGATGGAAAAGATTACGACGCTGATCTTGACTGGAAAACGATTTCGGTAAAAGATTTTTACGATACTATGCGTAAAGGGACGCGTATTTTTACAGCACAAGTTAATGCTGAAGAATATAAGATAGTTTTTGAAAAGTATCTATCTGAAGGTTACGATATTTTATCTATATCTTGCTCATCAGGGCTTTCGGCGTCGGTAAAGGCAAGTTACGTTGCCCGTGATGAAATGCTTGAAAAATATCCTGATAGAAAAATTATTTGCATTGATTCGCTAATTTCTTGCGCAGGCGTTGGTATTTTAACAATTAGAGCAAGTGAACTTCGTCAAGAGGGCAAGTCTATTGAAGAAGTTGCTGCTTGGGTTGAAGAAAATAAACTCAATATTCGTCAAGAAGGCACGGTTGATAAGTTGTCTTTTTTGAAACAGGCAGGTAGAATTTCTGCTGCCGCAGCATTTTTTGGAGGGTTGTTGAGCGTTAAGCCTATCGTTATTTCAGACGTTAAAGGTAGAAACGTTTCTGTCGAAAAAGTCAAGGGTAGAAAGGAATCTATTAAGCGTCTTGCTGAACGTGTTGCAGAACGTTATTTACCAGTTGATTATAAGGGAATATTTATACTTCACGCAGATTGCTACGAGGATGCACAATTATTAAAGGCTGAAATTATGACAAAAGTAGATATTAGTGAAGAAGACATTCACTTTGGTTATATCGGACCTATTATCGGCGCTTCTTGCGGACCAGGTATGATGGGTGTATATTTTTACGGCGATAAGGAAACTTACGATTTAGATAAGGTTAATGGCTAAAAATTACGATTATAAAACTCCGAAAAGAAGACAGCCTATATTTAGAATATTTAGGGCAATTATTAAGCCGTTCTTTTCGGCAAAAGTTATCAATAATGCAGGCGATTTGCCTGATAAATGTATTATACTTTCTAATCATAGCGCCAAAAGAGGTCCTATGGTTATGGAAACGTCATTCCCTGTTTTTTGTGGAAAATGGGGAGCGTATCCTATGCTTGGAACGTATAAGGAAAGATTTCGCTATTTAAGGGACGTTTTGTGTATTCAAAAATTAAAAAAGAGCAAATTTTCAGCAACAATTTCGTCGTTGATTTTAGCGTTTTTTTCTAAATGGATATATAAAGGGATGAAAATTATCCCGTCTTTCTCAGATGCAAGACTGCGCAAAACCATACAGTATAGTATTGAAACGCTTGAGTCGGGCGCGGGGGTAATGATATTCCCCGAAGATAGTTCGGATGGCTATTTCGACGTGCTGACTTCACTCTTTCCAGGATTTGTGATGTTGTCGCAAGCATATTATAAAAAACACGGTGATGACTTGCCAGTTTATATAGCATATTATCATCGAAAGTCAAGTGAAATCCGTATTGAAAAACCTGTTTACGTTCAAAAATTGCTATCACAAGGCATGACAAAAGAGCAAATAGCCGAGCATTGTAAGGATAGGATAAACGCAATTTATTATGATAATTACGCAAAATAAAAAAGCACCCATTTGGGTGCTTTTTACATATAACGGTCGTGTGATATTATACCAAAAAACAAAAAATAAAAAAGCACCTTTCGGGGTGCTTTTTGTGGTTAAAATTACTATAATTCAATATCAACGTACGCTGGAGAGTGGTCGGAAAGTGGTAAATAATATTCCGGCGAATAACGCACGAAATTTTTAACCGAGTTTTCAGCCACCTTTTTTAGCATTATGTGGTCGATAGCATATTCAAACGGTGCTGGTGAGTATTCCGTCTTGTAGCCATCAGGATAACAGTAGTGGTAGCCCATAGTATTATCAGCAAAATCGGTTGCTAAATGATATGCCGCAATAAAACCATTGTCAAGCGCAGTTTTAATAGGTTTTGAATTATATGGCGTATTCATATCTCCAGTTAAAATCATAGGGCAATCGTACTTGGTGCTGTACTTTTCAAGCTTGCTCATAAGTAGTTCCATTTGCCAAGCCCTTGCTTCGTTTGAAAATGGTTGAAACTTAGGCGATTTATAATCTTCTTCCGTCACAGGATTTCTTTTATACCATAAATGTGTCGTTGCATAAGCAAAAATCTTACCATTTTCCTTAATTTTGAAAACGGCAACCGACCAAGATTTACGCTTGTCGTTATTAAACGGACCACCCAAGCCCTCAATTTGTTCAGGGAATAATTCCCATTCACAATCAATGAGTTCAAACTTTTCAGAGTTGTATGCTATCGGCGAATAGCCACCCCAAATGAAAGCAAACTTTTGTCCACGTTCAATAAATTCTTGCGACATAAGCGATAACATTCTTGGTGTCATTTCTTGAAAACCTATTACGTCAGGGCAAGTGTCCTCATAAATGTGCATAAAACCTTTTACTCTAACTTCAGCAGAACAGTCAATTCCCTTTTTTGCCCAAGCAGGCGAATTATCGTCACATTCCCAAACGTTATGTGTCATTAATCTTACCATCATAAATCAATCTCCTTTCTTTAACTATACGGCAAATAAACCATTTGTTATATATAATAAAAAGACAAAAAATATTGTTTTTGGGAAAATTGCCTTTGGTTGTATTTTATAGTCTAACGGTAGCGTTAAAGTCTACCATTAATTAGGCGTAAGCCAGTTGTTGCCGGTAGCGTAATCAATAGTAATCCCTGGTTGAACGTTATAAATATAAACGCAAAACTTAACTTCTTCGCCATTATCTTCAACGGAGTATGCTTCCATTAATACGCCGTTTGCGACAAGGTTGTTTCCGTCATAAATAGGTGTAACCCTGTACATAACGTGGTTAGAAGGGTATTCTTCAAGATAATCGTCCACCATATTTTCAAACGGTAACATACCTTCAACGTTAAAATATCTTGTGCCTGTAATAAGGTTTTTCTCATTATCATTTTCAGCAGTAAGTTGCCAACCTATAAGGTGAGACCTGTTGTATATGTAACCACCGTCTACAAGATCTGTGTCGTAACGGTTATTTTCCCAACCCGACGGGTATACGTGTCCTATTTCACCCCTATCTTCGCCCGGGGCAGGTTGAATATCACTACTTATGCAAGCCATTGCATAGCCACACCTACCAAGACTGTCAAGTTCGCTGTAAAACTCAAAGGAAGTCGTTTTAATTTCGTCTTCGGTAAAAAACGGCTCGTTACTATTTATAACGACATAAACGTCCCCTGAATAATCGGGAATTTCGTCAAGCGTTATGTGTTGATAAGGTGGGTCCTCATTAAATAAATCCCTTAAAAACGGAATTTTATCTCTTAATAAATATCCCGTCAGTAAAATTGCGACAAGTAGTAGGGTAATAATTAACGAAGTCAGCTTTTTCTTTTGTGATTTAGTCATTTTTTTAGCCATTACTAAACTCCTTTAACGTAAACTTCCTCTGTGATTTTATCGTGCGACGAACCTTTAAATTCGTCAGTAGAAACAAGGGCAAAGCCTTCTTTATTTAAATCGAAGGAAAATTTTTTATCAGACGGATAATGCCTATTCCACTTATACAAAATAACTTTTTCTGCCTTGCGTATATCAGCGTCGGCATTTTCAACAAAACAATATTCGCCGTCTTTTGCAATTTCCAAAAAGTCGTCGGATACGGTAACACAATAGCCGTCAAACAGTTTTTTAGAAAATTCGTTTATAAACATTTTGCCGTTGGCAAAACTCATAATTCGTTCGATAAGCAATCTGTCACGGCTTTGTCTACGGTTATTAAACAGCAAACCGTAACGCTTGTCAACACAATAAATAAGTATCATTTTTTCCCCGTAATTTTTTGTAATTATAGCATAAAACGACGGTCAATGCAATAGTGACATAGTATTTTGATTAGATTTTCACTACCAAAAACGCATGGTTTAATCGTTGTAAGTTAAAAAAAGTTTATTTGTTATATAATTTATTATATTATTATATTGACAAGATATTTTGTTTGGTTTATAATTAGAAAAAAAGTTTATGGAACGCAAGATGAAATATAACAAATTCGCTTATTATTACGGATATTATTATAATTTGAAATAATCGTTAGTTAAGCGGTTTTCTTTTTCACGTTGTTTAACCGCCTTAACGGCGGTTTTTTATTTTTTAGGAGGCTTATTTATGTGGCTTGATTACGTTATTTTAGGGCTGTACGCTTTAAGTATGGTTGGGATAGCCCTCTATACGCGCAATCGTTCAAAATCAGTTGACGACTTTTTACTTGCAGGTGATAAAGGCTTAAACGGTTGGATGAGTGCTTTTGCATACGGCACCACGTACTTTTCTGCAGTAATTTTTATAGGATATGCAGGTAACTTTGGCAGACAGTATGGCTTGGCGTCTATTTGGATAGGTGTTGGCAACGCTTTACTTGGTTCGCTTTTAGCGTGGTCGGTTTTGGCAAAGAGAACGAAGAATATGACTAATAGACTTCAGTCAAAAACTATGCCCGACTTTTTTGAAAAGCGTTATGGTAGCAAGAATTTAAAACTTGTTTCGGCAATAATTATTTTTATATTCTTAATACCATATTCAGCGTCCGTATATAGTGGTCTTTCAAGTTTATTTGAAATAGTTTTTGGTATCCCGGGCTATATAATAATGATAATTTTGGCAGTTCTAACTGCGTTCTATCTATTCTTTGGTGGATATTTTGCAACGGCACTTTCCGATTTTATACAAGGTATAATTATGCTTGTCGGCGTAGTGATTATGGTTATTTGTTTCTTAAATCACGAAAACGTCGGTTGGGACTTGTCAACTTTAACAAGCAATCCTAACCTTAACTGGATAACTTTTGAAAGCACCAACAAAGGCATATATGGCAACACAGTTTCCCTTCTTTCTCTTGTGATATTAACTTCTCTTGGCGTGTGGGGACTTCCACAAACAGTACATAAATATTACGCCGTAAGGGATAGAAAGGCTATAAAGCAAGGAACTATCGTTTCTACGTTATTTGCTTTAATTATAGGATTTGGCGCGTATTTTGTAGGCGCATTATCAAGTTATTTTCCACAACTTTCAACCGTGCCGGGCGATAGAGTTATTCCACATATGTTGAATATTGTTATTCCTATGGGGCTTATGGGGATAATTGCCGTGCTTATACTTTCAGCAAGTATGTCGACGTTATCTTCGGTATCACTTGCGTCGGCATCAGTTGTTGCAATAGACATTTACAAAGGCAAAATAAATACGCAGGCGTCAGATAGGAAAACTAACTGGGTTATGAGAATTCTTTGCCTTGTATTTATTCTTATTTCAGTAGTGATTGCAATATTAAATGAAAAGTTCAACATTACTGCAATAGCATATATGATGGGTATAAGTTGGGGCACGCTTTCGGGCTGTTTTACAGGCCCGTTTGTGTGTGGCGTAATTTCAAAGAAGGTTACTAAATCTGCATCATGGGCGTCTATTATAAGTTCGCTAGTATTGACGGTAGCGCTCGTAATATTCTTTGGTTATCACAAAAACGGTTTTGATTGCAGTTTTGGTATTGCTTTAAAAACGGGCGTCGGCTGTTCTCCTATGATAGGCGTTATTTGTATGGTATTTTCCATAATTATTACGACAATCGTTAGTTGTTTAACAAAAAAACCGTCGGAAGAACTTATATACAATGCGTTTAATAAAGAAATTAAAAATGAGATTAAATAAATAGCTGGTGAAAAAATGATTTGGTCTAAAGAAGAAACATTATCAAGAAGCGAAATAGAAGCGCTTCAACTAAAACGTTTGCAAGAAACCGTTTACCGTGTATACGAAAAGGTGGCGCCATACCGTAAAAAGATGGACGACGCAGGCGTTAAGCCGGAAGACATTAAGTCGCTTGCCGACCTTAAAAAACTTCCTTTTGTAACTAAACAAGACATGCGTGACAATTATCCTTTCGGGCTTTTTGCCGTCCCGAAGGAAGAACTTTTACGTATACACGCATCTTCTGGCACGACTGGCAAGCCAACCGTAGTTGGTTACACCAAAAAAGATATGGAAATGTGGACGGAATGCGTATCGCGTATTGCTTGTGCAGGTGGCGCAACTGAAAAGGACGTTGCACAAATTTGTTTTGGCTACGGCATGTTTACAGGCGCATTAGGGCTTCACTACGGGCTTGAAAATATAGGTGCAACAATAGTTCCGTCATCAACGGGGAACTCTGAAAAGCAAATAATGTATATGAAAGATTTTGGCACGACGTTACTTGTAGCGACGCCGTCTTACGCATTAAGACTTGCTGAAGTTGCAAAACAAATCGGTATCGATCCAAAGACAGATTTAAAAGTAAAAATAGGTCTTGTTGGTAGCGAACTTTTAACGGATGCAATGCGTGAAGAAATGCATAAATACTGGGGTTATGATATGCTTGTAACTTCAAATTACGGCATGAGTGAACTTATGGGACCGGGCGTCTCGGGTGAGTGTGAGTATCTTTGTGGTATGCACATTAACGAGGACTATTTTATTCCTGAAATTATTGATCCAGTTACTGGCGAGGTTTTACCTGCTGGTGAAAAGGGTGAACTTGTAATAACTTGTATTAAAAAAGAGGCGTTACCACTTATTCGTTATAGAACGAAGGATATTACCAGACTTATATACGAGCCTTGTAAGTGTGGACGTACGACTTGCAGAATGGAAAATCTTTCTGGTAGAAGCGACGATATGCTTAAAATTCGTGGTGTAAACGTATTCCCAAGCCAGATAGAGGAGGTAATTCTTTCAGTAGACGAACTTGGTCCACATTATGAAATTATAGTTGAAAGGGAAAACTATTCCGATAAACTTACCGTCAGAGTAGAATTAAAAGAAGCGACGGATAGTTTGGCAGTTTTAGAAAATATTGAGAAAAAGGTTAAATCTAAACTTCGCGTAATATTAGGTCTTGATGCAAAAATTAAGATTGAATCGCCAAATACTTTACAGCGTTTTGAAGGAAAGGCAAAAAGAGTTAAAGATTTAAGAGGAAAATAATATGAAAGAGCAAAAGATTATGCTTGGCAACGACGCTATCGCAAGGGGCGCTTATGAAGCAGGGGTAAAAGTTTCAAGCGCATATCCAGGTACGCCAAGTACGGAAATTAGTGAATTTTTAGCAAAATACGACGAAGTTTATACAGAGTGGGCTCCAAACGAAAAAGTCGCTGTTGAAGTTGCCGCAGGCGCGTCGATAGCAGGGGTAAGAAGCCTTGCTTGTATGAAGCACGTAGGTTTAAACGTGGCAAGCGACCCTATTTACACGCTTGCATACACGGGTATAAATGCTGGTTTAGTAGTCGTAGTAGCAGATGATCCAGGTCTTGCAAGTTCGCAAAACGAACAGGACACTAGAATGATTGCAAGGAGCGCTCATCTTCCACTTTTAGAGCCGTCTGACAGTCAGGAGGCAAAAGAATTTATTAAATTTGCTTACGAATTAAGTGAAAAGTACGATACGCCGGTTATTTTAAGAACGACCACAAAACTATCACATTCACAAAGCATTGTTGAACTTTGCGACAGGGTAGAGCCTGAAGATAGGGTTTATGAAAGGAGCGTTCCTAAATACGTAATGATGCCAGCATCTGCTATCGGCAGACACAAAGTTGTTGAAGCAAGAGAAAATAAAATGGCAAACGACGCAAGCGATTTCCCTATCAACAAAGTTGAAATGGGTGATAAAAAGGTAGGTTTTATTACGAGTGGCGTTGCATATCAATACGTTAAAGAAGTTGCGCCTAATGCAAGCATATTAAAACTTGGCATTATCAATCCACTTCCTAAAAAACTTATTGAAGATTTTGTAAATTCCGTTGAAACGGTTTACGTGTTTGAAGAACTTGAACCAGTTATTGAAGAACAGGTTAAAAGTTGGGGATTAAAGGTTAAGGGAAAGGAATATTTTACAAAACAAGGCGAATATAGCGCAAACTTATTAAAGAGGGTTTTATTTGGCGCTGACGACGTAGTTTTTGAAAAAATGGAAACGCCTAACCGTCCACCGATTTTATGTCCAGGTTGTCCACATAGAAGTGTTTTTTCCGTTCTTAACAAGTTAAAAATACATGCATCTGGCGATATCGGTTGCTACACGCTTGGCGCAGTTGCTCCACTCAACGTTATAGACACTACTATTTGTATGGGCGCAAGTATTCCTGCCCTTCACGGTATGGAAAAGGCAAAGGGCAAAGAATTTATTAAAAACTGGGTGGCTGTTATAGGCGACTCTACTTTCCTTCATACAGGTATAAACGGGCTTATAAATATGGTGTATAACAAGTCTACTGGTACGGTTATTATTCTTGACAACCGTACGACTGGTATGACTGGGCATCAGGAGCACGCAGCAACGGGCAAAACTCTTAAAGGGGAAGATACTTACGCTGTCGACTTAACGGCTTTATGTAAAGCAGTTGGCGTTCAAAACGTTATTGAAATTAATTCTTTCGACGTTAAAGGGCTTGAAAAGGTTATAAAAGAAAGCGTTAACGGCGATAGACTTACCGTTATTATCGCTAAAGCTCCTTGCGCTTTATTAAAGGGACAAAAATTCCCTGATAAATATTTTTCCGTGCCAGGTAAATGTGTAAATTGTGGAATGTGTTTAAAGATAGGCTGTCCTGCAATTACCAAGACGGAAAAGGGCGTCATGATAGATGAAACCATGTGTAACGGTTGTGGGCTTTGCCAAAATTACTGTAAGTTCGGTGCAATCGAAAAGGTAGGTAAATAATATGAATATAATGGTAGTCGGTGTGGGTGGACAAGGTACGCTTTTGACAAGCCGTATTATCGGCAAAACGGCGTTAAAGCACGGTTTTGACGTTAAACTTTCTGAAGTGCACGGTATGGCTCAACGTGGTGGTAGCGTTGTTACCTTTATTAGATACGATAAAAAGGTTTACGAACCTGTTGTTGAAGAAGGCACTGCTGACGTATTAATTGCGTTTGAAAAATTAGAAGCGTTTCGCTATGCTCATTTTCTTAAAAAAGACGGCATTTTAATCGTGAACGATTGTAGGATAGACCCTATGACCGTAGTGGTTGGGGCAAAAACGTATCCTGAAAATATTATTGAAAATTTAAGCAAAGTTCATAAAGTTTGTTCTATCGACGGTGGACAAGTAGCAAAAGAACTTGGCAATAGTAAAGTCCTTAATTCGGTAGTTTTGGGCTTGGCGGCAAAGCACATAGGCTTTAAAAAAGAGGACTGGATTGACGTATTGCAGGAAACCGTTCCTCCTAAAACAGTGGAACTTAATACACTTGCGTTTAAAGCAGGTTATGAAAAATAAGGTGAACAAAATGATTTGGAATAAAGAAGTAGAATGTATGTCGCGTGAAGAAATGACTAAACTTCAAAGCGAAAGACTTGTTAAACTTGTTAAGTACGTTTACGATAACGTGGAATTTTACCGTAAGAGAATGGATTCTGTTGGGGTAAAACCTTCGGATATTAAAGGCATAGAAGATATAGTTAAATTGCCTTTTACCACGAAAGACGACTTAAGGGACAATTATCCTTTCGGTCTTTTTGCCGTGCCACACTCGGACATTGTTAGAATACACGCATCTTCTGGCACAACGGGTAAAGCAACGGTTGTTGGATACACCCAGCCTGACCTTGAAATTTGGTCGGAGTGCGTTGCAAGATGTTTTTCTATGGCAGGCGTTGGCAGGGAAGACATTGTCCAAATAGCTTACGGATACGGTCTATTTACAGGTGGTTTAGGTGCTCACGGTGGCGCTGAAAAGATAGGTGCTATGGTCGTTCCTATGAGCACGGGTAACTCAAAGAAGCTGACCACAATGATGGTAGACTTTGGAGCAACGGCAATCGCTTGTACGCCTTCATACTTATTACATATTTCCGAAGTTTTACGTGACGAAGGCTTGATTGATAAAATCAAACTTAAAGCTGCTGTCTGTGGTGCCGAGCCTTGGACGGAAAAAATGCGCCACGATATTGAAGAACGTTTAAACATTAAAGCATACGATATTTACGGGTTAAGTGAAGTTATGGGACCAGGTGTTGCGTGTGATTGTGAATACCACGCTGGCTTACACGTTTGCGAGGACCATTTCTATCCTGAAATTATTGACGCCGTAACTCATCAGCCAGTTGCCGACGGCGAAACGGGTGAACTTGTATTCACAACGCTTACAAAACAAGGGTTACCACTTATCCGTTATAGAACAAAAGACTTAACAAGTCTTTCAAGAGAAACGTGTAAATGTGGCAGAACGAGCGTTAGAATTTCACGCTTTAAAGGTAGAAGTGACGATATGCTTATTATACGTGGCGTAAACGTATTCCCAAGTCAAGTTGAGGCAGCTCTTATCGAAGTTGAAGAAGTAACGCCACATTATATGATGATAGTAGACAGATTAAACAACCTTGACACGCTTGAAATTCAAGTAGAAATAAACAAAGAGTATTACACCGACGAAATTAAGGGGGTTGAAAAACTTACTAAAAAGATTTCTCACGTAATACAACAAGCATTAGGCATTTCAGCAAAGATAACTCTTGTTGGACCTAATACGTTAAAGAGAAGTGAAGGCAAAGCCGTTCACGTTATCGACAACCGTAAACTTTATTAATTAGGGAGGGGGAATATTATGACTGCAAAACAATTATCTGTATTTATTGAAAACAGACAAGGCAGACTTGGTGAAGTTTTAGCCGTATTAAAAAATAACGACATTAACATTTTATCTTTAAGTTTGGCTGACACAACGGAATACGGTCTTTTACGCATCCTTGTAAATAAACCAGAAAAGGGTAAAGAAGTTCTTATAGAAAACGGTTTTTCAAGTATGATAACCGATATTTTAGTAATTAAAGTTCCACATAAGTCGGGCAGTCTGCAGGAAATTTTACAACTTATTTCCGACAGCAATATAAGTATTGAATATATGTACGGCTTGTCTATCGACGGCGCTGATGCGTCTATCGCTATGAAGACTAACGATATTTTAGGCGCTTGCAAGATATTAAAAGACAATAATATTGAAACTATTATTGATAAAGATTTAGAAATACTTTAATATGATTATAGATTTCCACACGCATATTTATCCTGATAAGATTGCGCAGTCTACGATAAATACTATATTGAGAGGCTCCGATTTTGTACCAGCGTCTGACGGCACTAAAAACGGTTTGTTAAAAAATATGAGCGTCGCAAATGTCGACGTTTCCATTAACTTGCCCGTTTTAACGAAGCCTTCTCAATTTGATAGCGTAGCTAAATTCGCGATATGCTTAAACGAAGAATTTAACTCAAATAAAAAAGGGATACTTTCTTTTGCTGGATTTCACCCAGATTGTGATAATATCAAGGATAAAATAAAATATTTGGTTAGTAACGGTATTAAGGGAATTAAAATTCACCCTGACTATCAAAACACCTACATTGACGACGATAGATATTATAATATTTTAAAAGAGGCAAAGGACAACGGGCTTGTCGTTGTTACGCATTCAGGGGTGGACAGTGGTTATGTCGGTAAGCCTATTAAATGCCCACCTGAAAAAGTTTTAAAAATTATCGACCGTTTGGGTGGTTACGATAAATTTGTACTTGCGCACTTTGGTGGCAAAGATTTGGCAGTAGAAGTTTTTTCTCTCCTTGCAGGCAAAAACTTATACTTTGATACAGCGCTTGCTTTGGACGAATTGCCAAAAAGCCTTTTTGAAAAAATAGTTTACAAACACGGCGCTGATAAAATTTTATTTGCGACGGATAGTCCTTGGATAAGCCAGCTAAAATACGTTGATATTATCAAATCTTACGACTTTGACAAAGTAATTGAAGATAAGATTTTATATAAAAATGCTTTAAACCTTTTAGATATAAAGGAGCAAAAATGATTAACGAGAAAATGTATGAACTTGGCAGTAAGCGTTCTATCATTAGAGAAATTTTTGAATATTGCAAAGCGCGTGCCAAGGAAATCGGTGCTGAAAACGTTTACGATTTTTCAATAGGCAATCCAAGCGTTGAGCCACCGATTGAAATTAAAAACGCCATTATAGACCTTGTGAACAACTTAAATCCCGTGCTTTTACACGGCTATACTTCTGCGCAGGGCGATTATGACGTAAGAAATGCTATTGCAGACAACCTTAATAATAGATATAATCTTGCTCTTTCTGCTGACGATTTTTATATGACTTGTGGTGCGGCGGCGTCGCTCACTATTTCACTTAAAGCACTTATAAATCCAGGTGATGAAGCAATAGTTTTTGCTCCGTTTTTTACCGAATACCGTGTGTTTATTGAAAGCGCAGGTGGGGTAGTAGTTGTGTCAACGCCAAAGGATAGAACTTTTCAAGTGGATATTGAAGATTTCAAAAGTAAAATTACATCTAAAACAAAGGCTGTTATTATAAATTCGCCTAACAACCCAAGTGGCGTTGTGTATTCAGAAGAAACGATTATTAAACTTTGTAAAGTGTTAAAGGATAAGGAAGAAGAATACGGTCATCCTATTTATCTTATCTCCGACGAGCCTTATAGGGAACTTGTTTTTGACGACGTTGTTGTTCCTTTTGTTATGAATTACTACGATAATTCTATAGTTTGCTATTCCTATTCAAAATCACTTTCTTTGCCTGGTGAACGTATCGGTTATATCGCCGTTAACCCAAAAATGCAAGATAATAGAAAGATTTATTTTGCTGTTTGTGGCGCAGGCAGGTCACTTGGTTACGTATGTGCGCCAAGCCTTTTCCAACAGGTTATTTGCAAAAGTATAGGTGCAAAAGTCGACGTCAATATTTATAAAGAAAACAGGGATATTTTGTATGATAATTTGACGGCTTTTGGATACGAGTGCGTTAAACCTGACGGCGCTTTTTATCTTTTCGTAAAGGCGCTTGAAGACGACGCGTATGAATTTTTTAATCGCGCTAAAGAGAAGGAAATTTTAGTTGTTCCTTGCGACGACTTTGGCGTTAAAGGATACGTTAGAATTGCGTATTGTGTGTCAAAAGAGCGTATAATCAATTCTTTGCCAGCGTTTAAAGCGCTTGCTGATAGTTATAAAAAATAAAAAATTTTGGTCGGTTTTAACGGTAACGGTATTGTGAAAACCGACCTTATTTGTAAAAATATGGATAATATAATTGAAATTAAAAACCTTAATAAAAGTTTCGGACAAATTAAAGCCGTTCAAGATTTAAGTTTTTGCGTCAAAAAGGGAGAACTTTTTGCTTTTTTAGGAGTAAACGGGGCAGGTAAGTCAACGACGATAAACATTATGTGTGCTCAACTTGTAAAAGATAGTGGTAGTGTAACCGTTGGTGGTGTGGATATAGATAAAAACCCCGACGGTATAAAACGTGGGATAGGCGTAGTATTTCAAAATTCCGTGCTTGATTCTGCGTTGACCGTTTACGACAATTTACAAAGCAGGGCGTCGCTATACGGTATCGTTGGCAGGGAATTTTTAATTAGACTTGAAGAACTTTGCAATTTGCTTGATTTTAAGGACTTGCTTAAACGTACGGTTTCAAAACTTTCGGGTGGGCAAAGGCGTAGGATAGATATTGCAAGAGCGCTTTTACATAAGCCTGATATTTTAGTTTTAGACGAACCTACCACGGGGCTTGACCCACAGACGAGGAAGACGCTTTGGACTGTAATAACTAATCTTCGCAAAAAGGATAATATGACGGTGTTTTTAACCACGCACTATATGGAAGAGGCGTCTGATGCAGATTACGTAGTTATCATTGATAGTGGCAGGGTAGTTGCAAAAGGCACGCCGTTAGAACTTAAAAACGCAAATACGGGTGATTACGTTACCCTTTACGGTGTAAATGAGGACAAGGTAAAAACGCTTGGCGTGAGCTATGAGCGTATTCGTGATGCGTTTAGGCTGACCGTTTCGAACACGGCTGAAGCGACCAAATTGATTGTTAAATATCCTGAACTTTTTACCGATTACGAAATAACTAAAGGTAAAATGGACGACGTTTTTCTTTCGGTAACGGGTAAAAATCTTACGGTGGAGGTGGAAAAATGAGCACGGCTCTTTCCTTGATAAAAAGAAACGTCAAATTGTTCTTTAAGGACAAAGGGATGTTCTTTACAGCCCTTATTACGCCGGGTATTTTGCTTGTTTTATATGCAACTTTTTTAGGAAACGTTTATCGTGATAGTTTTACTGCAGGTTTGCCGACAACCGTTCACATTTCGGACAAAATTTTGGACGGGCTTGTTGCTGGTCAACTAATATCTTCTATTTTATCCGTTTCTTGCGTTACAGTTGCGTTTTGTTCCAACTTTTTAATGGTACAAGATAGGGCAAACGGCACGATAAAAGATTTAAGGATTTCACCCGTTTCGTCTAACACGCTTTCGTTTAGTTACTATTTAGCAACGCTTATTTCCACCATTTTAATATGCTTTATCGCAACGGTTGTTTGCCTAATTTACGTTGCGTTTACGGGCTGGTATATGACGGTCGGCGACGTGTTCTTACTATTTTTAGACGTTTTTTTATTAGTAATGTTTGGTACGGCGCTTTCGTCGGTGATAAACTTTTTCTTGTCAACGCAAGGTCAAATATCTGCTGTTGGAACAATTATTAGCGCTGGCTATGGCTTTATTTGTGGAGCGTATATGCCTATATCTTCATTTGGGGACGGCTTGCAAAAGGTGGTAATGTTTTTGCCTGGAACGTACGGAACGTCGCTCGTTCGCAATCACTCTTTAAATGGCGTCATTAGTGAAATGGGTAGTCAAGGCGTTCCTGCTCCCGTTTGTGAAGGCATAAAAGATTTGCTTGATTGCAACTTGTCGTTTTTCGGCAATCAGTTGAACGTTACAACAATGTATTTGATTTTGGGCTTAACGACGGCAATCCTTATTGTTGCCTATTTATTAATGAATTTATTAAGAAAGAAAGATAAATAGAAGGTTAAATATGTCAAAAATTAAAAAATCAGTTGTTGTTATAGTTGTAATAGTTGTAGCAATTATCGCTTGTGCAGGGACAATCGGTGGGTTGATATACTATTTCAACAATAAAATAACCTATCAAATAAACGATACGTTGCCCGACGGCGATGGCAAAATGGCAAGAGTAATTATTCTTGGTGGTCAATCAAACGCATCAGGTTGCAGTTTAGATGAATACTTAAAACAAAACGTTTCGCCACAAAAGTATGCAGAATATCAAAACGGATACGACAACGTTTATATAAATTATTTATCTGGCAACAATATGTCAGAGGGCTTTGTTAAGTGTGCCACCTTGCAGGGAGAATTAGACGGTGCTTTCGGTCCAGAACTTGGTCTTGCTGAAAAACTTCACCAAATGTATCCTGATGAATTATTTTTCATTGTAAAATGTGCTTGGGGTGGGACAAATTTGTACGAGCAATGGCTTTCCCCGTCAAGTCCTGGCAAAACTGGTAAACTTTATAAGCATTTTATTGCGTTCGTTTCTCAAAGTATAAAATATCTTAAATCTAAAGATTACGATATTAAAATTGAGGGGATGTGTTGGATGCAAGGCGAATCGGACTCCTTTTCGGTTGATACGGCAACTAATTACGAAGTTAATTTGCTAAACTTTATTAAAGATATTCGTAGTGAATTTTCAAAATATTCTTCAAACGACGGAATAGCGTTCGTTGATGCAACTATTGCTCCTAACTCTGTTTTTTGGGTATATCACGAACTTGTTAATCAGTCAAAAATTAACGTTTCACAAAAGTCTCCTATAAATGCGCTTATCGACACTAATAAAGAAGGTCTTGACTGTTCAAAAGAGCCTATGCCAAATCCCGATATACCTCACTACGATTCGCTTAGTCAAATAAAACTCGGTCATCTTTTTGCTGAAAAAGTCTCACAATTTTTCGATTAAAATAAAAGGTCTAAAACAAATCAAACGCCGTTTTAGACCTTTTTTATTGAAACATTAAATATAACCTTTTTTGTTTTTAATTTATCATTTTAAGTGAAAAAATTTATTTTTTAATAATTTATTTACAAAACGCATAGTTTATGATATAATATATCATTATACGTTATCTTAAACGTAAGCACACTAGAAAATGCACAGGGGTTTTTATTATGGAAACAAAAATTTATCTTCCTTTGATACTTGTTGCTTTTGCTGCGATAATCACTTTGTGTTACGTATTTGTATTGTTTCGCAAGGTGTCACGCTTAAACATAGGCAATAAAAAGGTTGAAGAACTTCAGCAATATATTCACAGTGGCGCAATGACGTTCCTTATTCGTGAATATAAGTTGATTATACCTTTTGTTATCGGTGTTGGCGCACTTTTAACAGGTTTAGGATTTATACCAGCTCTTCAAGGGGCTGAAGGTATCGGCTGGCAAGCTGCTATATGTTTTGTTGTAGGCGCACTCTTTTCTGCTACTGCAGGCTGGATCGGTATGTCAATCGCAACAAAGGCAAATGCTAGAACTGCGATAAAGGCTAAAGAAGAAGGTATGTCTGGCGCTCTTAAAACTGCTTTTGGTGGTGGTGCAGCGCTTGGTCTTTCCGTTGCCGGTTTTGGACTTTTTGGACTTGTTGGAATTTTCTTTATCGTTTACTTAATTAGTGGCGACATTTCTTTACCTGTCCAAATTTTGACCGGTTACAGCCTTGGCTGTTCGCTTATTGCGCTTTTTGCCCGTGTTGGTGGGGGCATTTATACAAAAGCTGCTGACGTTGGCGCTGACCTTGTTGGTAAGCTTGAAGCAGGTATTCCAGAAGACGATGCAAGAAACCCTGCAACTATAGCAGATAACGTTGGTGACAACGTTGGTGATATTGCAGGTATGGGCTCTGACCTTACTGAATCTTACGTAGGCTCTATCATTTCTTGTCTCACAATGGCTTTATTTACGTTTAGCACGAGTGTTAACGTCTATAAATTCCTACTTTTCCCTATACTTATTTGTGGCGTAGGTGTTTTAGCGTCGGTAATTTCTGTAATTTTCGTTCGTTCAAGAAACTGGAAAGATCCACACAAAGCGTTGAATATTGCTACGTATATCGCAACGGCAATCGTTATAGTTGCAGCTGTTTTATTGTCAATATTCTTCCTTGGTGAATGGAAATATATGCTTTGCGTTATTATCGGTCTTGTATCAGGTGTTGCAATCGGTTTTGTTGCAGAACTTTATACTTCGGACGAATATAAGGCAGTTAAGCAGATTGCTAAAGAATCACAAACTGGTCACGCAACAAACATTATATCTGGTTTTGGCGTTGGCATGAAGTCAACCTGGTTAACCGTTGTTTGCCTTGCAGGCGCTATTGCTCTTGCTTACTTCTTTGGTGGTGGATTAGAGGCTGGCGCTTACGGTATTGCTCTTGCTGGTGTAGGTATGCTTTGTACCGTTGGTATTACCGTTTCCGTTGACGGATACGGCCCTATCGCAGATAACGCCGGTGGTATTGCTCAAATGGCTGAACTCCCTGAAGAAGTTCGTGGCATAACGGATAAACTTGATGCTGTCGGCAACACGACTGCTGCTATCGGCAAAGGCTTTTCTATCGGCTCTGCAACACTTACAGCGCTTGCTTTCGTATTGTCGTTTATAAGCGCTGCAAACGTTGAAATTAGTCTTTTAAATCCTTGCGTTTTAATCGGTATACTTGTTGGCGCAATGCTTCCATACCTTTTCTCTGCAATGACTATTGCTTCGGTTGGTAAAGCTGCAAACAAAATGGTTGAAGAGGTTAGATCGCAGTTTGCAAATGACCCAGATATTTTAGAAGGCAAAAGCGTTCCAAATTACAACCGTTGTATCGATATTTCAACGAGAGCGTCATTGCGTGAAATGATTGCTCCGGGCTTGCTTGCAATTTTAGCGCCAATATCGGCTGGCTTAATTTTGGGTGCGGCAGGTCTTGGTGGTTTGTTAATCGGTGGACTTGTTTCTTCAATAATGCTTGCAGTATTTATGGCAAACTCTGGTGGTGCTTGGGATAATGCTAAAAAATATATCGAGTCAGGTAAGTTTGGTGGAAAGGGTAGTAGCACTCATAAAGCAGCTATCACGGGCGACACGGTTGGCGACCCACTTAAAGATACGGCTGGTCCTGCTATGAATATTTTAATTAAACTTATGTCGATAATTTCCCTTGTAATAGTACCTATTCTTGTAAATATTACTCCACTTTGGGATATAATCGTAAAGTTTTTTGCAGGTTTATAATATAATAAATTAGTTTATTAAGAAAATTTATAGTAAAAAAGCGCACTTTCTAGTGCGCTTTTTGTTTTGACAGAAAGTGTGGGCGCTAACTGGTGTAGAAATATAAACAACGTATAAATACTCAAAAAGCATCGTATCCACTCGTAAAGGCCTATAATATTAAGCAGAAATTATTTAGGCTGTTAGAAAGTAAGAACTGCACCCCTTTAAAAGCTCTCGACTAAATCTAAAATTTGTCGAAAACACTCTAAAATATTTTCCAGCGCAAATGTAATAATGTATTACATTAAAATATGCAAATGACCAAAAAAGTAATTGAATTTAAAAAAATGTCGAAAAAATAAAATATAACTTGACAAAAAATGTTTATAGTTTTATAATTGTTTAAAAACACAATATATTTTTCATTTTTGCATATAATAATTTGTTTATAGCATACAATATCCCGCGGCAGTTTTCACGCATATACGTGTGCGTTGCGCGCGCACGTGGTATATGATAATTATTGTAAAGCGTTTTGCGTAAGGCTGACGCGATATCTACTTAAGATACTATAAAGGATTTTCCTTAAGTATAATAAAGAAAAAATTAATTTCGGAGGTGTTTTATGACTAAAACCCAAAAGTCAGAAAGTGGTGTTAAAAAGTTCTTTGGTAAAATCGGTAACTTTTTCAAGACCGCATGGCAAAAGTTTAGGGCGATCGAATGGAATGCGCCTGTTAAACCTGTTATAGCATGGAGTATTGTTGGTGGCGTAGTGCTCGTTTCTGTTGCTCTTATGCTTATATTCTGGTTGTAATTAATAAAAGGAGAATAAAAAATCATGAATAAAAAACAAAACAAAAAACGCGGTTTTACGATTATTGAATTAGTTATTGTAATCGCAGTAATCGCAATTCTTTCCGCAGTATTGATCCCTACGTTTGCAGGCATCATCAATAAGAGCAGATTGACTGCTGACGAACAGGCTGTTCGTAGCATCAACTTGGAACTTGCCGCTGCTGATGAAGAAGACCTTGTTAGCCTTGAGAAGGTTGAGGCTTACTTGTCCGATCTTGGCTTAACTATCGAAGACTACAAACCTGTAAGCAAGAACCACAAACTTGCTTATTCCGCAGCATTGAAGAAAGTTCTTCTTCTAAACGCTGAAAATAAAGTTGTATATCCTACTGAATATGTAAATGAAACGGTTACCGTTGAATATGCAGCTAACGATGTAATTACAGAACTTCAAACGCAAGATGATATCGCTCTTGTTGCAACTAGCAGAGGCGGTGAAGTAACTATCTCTTCTAATCTTTCAATTGATACAACTATGTATATCACGAAGAATACCACGGTTCAACTTGGCGCTAATGCTACTGTAAGTGCTCCTGAAGATACCAGTGGTGATGGTGTGTTCTGCGTTAAGAAAGGGGCTACTCTTACTCTTGATGGCGAAGGTACTGTAAACGGTGTAGCAGACAACGATTGGAACATGGCAATTTGGGCAGACGGTGGTAAGATTGTTATCAATGGTGGTACCTATACCAACCAAGGTTGTGGTACTGACGACCATTATGACCTCATTTATGTTAAGTATGGTGGTGAAATCCTCATCAACGGCGGTACCTTTATTTGTCAAACTCCTGATTGGACTTTGAACATCAATGATGACAATCCCGGTTCGATTGTCATCTCTGGTGGTAAATTCTGGAACTTTGACCCTTCCAACCGCGTAAGAACTTATAATGATAATATTACAATCGCAGAAGGATACACAGTAGAAGAAGAAGCTGGTGATGGTGGTACCTGGTACAAAGTTGTTGCTGAATAAGATTTAATCTAAACATTTAATAAGCCGACGCCGATTTCGGCGTCGGCTTATTAAAAATAAGGAAAAATTATCATGAAAAAAATCAACAAAAAAGGCTTTACTATTATAGAGCTTTCTATTGTTATCGCGGTTATCGCGATTCTTTCCGCGGTATTGATCCCTACTTTCGCGGGTATCGTTAAAAAATCACAACGATCAGCTCGCGCTCAACTTGCAACGAACGCTTACCACGCGGCTATCGGTGTAAGTGAAATGGGCACGTATGACGATGGAACGGACGCTAAAGATGCTTATATTAAAATTGAAGATGGTAATAAAATCTACTATTTCGAAGTAGAAAAAGGAAAAATTGCAGAAGAAACGCAAGATGCACCTAACCTTACTGGATATGAAGAAGTAAATTTGGAAGAAACCATCGATGGTGTAACGTTCTACAAATTAAAATAACCCATAAAAAACAAACGAAAACAAACCGCAGGCACTCTGCACTCGTGAGAGTGCAGAGTGTTTTTGCTATTATCTCTATCGACACTAATTAGGTATTTTGCTGGTTAATGTTTTGCATAATATCTATATATCCTACTGGAAAAACGTAATAAGTTGTAAAATTATGCATAGAAAAAATACGTTACACTATCATAGAGGGTTCACCTTGATTGAATTAACCATCGTTATGGCGATCACGGCAATTATTGCTACTATGATCGTCAGCTTTTCCGTGCTTATTTCTGCACAAGTAAAAAAGAATAATATTCGCGCAGATTTTATTAATTCAGTTGCCTCTTTGCAGACTGATTTACAAAAAGAATTTGCTGCCATTGACAGCGAAACCACTTTTATCGTTACCGAAAACGATAAAGGTATTAAATTTGAAGATACTACTATCCTTTTGGAAAGTTATAAATATATTGACCATATTGAAATTCGTGTTAACGAAGAAAAAAATTTATTAAAAATAATTTTAAGTAACGACGATTTAGGGGAAGCTCAAAGTTTTTTAATTTATTCACATTGCGGGGCGAACTTTCGTTTAGGTGTTTAGTCATAAAAATATCCCTTAAGTTATTTATATATCGAAGTCATTAAAGTTAAACACGCTTTACTAATAGGCGTCAACAACTTTGTTTATTTATATTTTTTAAGTACAGGTGCTTTAGTGTGTGATGTTCATACTTTTGTTTTTATAAAAACAAGGGCAAGCAAGGAAAACGTCCATGGTTATTAAAAAAAATAAAAAACTGAATAGGCGTGGTTTTTCTCTAGCTGAGGCCGTTATAGCTTTAGCGCTCATTTCCATTGTTTCTGTTGCCACCTTAACAATTGTTCTTACCTCCCAGCGTTCTACCTATTCCGCTATGCAAAAACAGCAAGCGCAAATTTATGCCGCTGATATTATTACGTGCTATCGTAATGATGGTGATTTTCATAAAAACGTCAACTTTGCTCTTGGTTTAGACGAGTATGCCGAGTGGTCGGACACTGTTCAGCTTAACGGAGGTTTTGTTGCGAAGATTGTTGAAGAAGCCGAAACTTCTACTTTAATGGTGACGGTGCTAAATGAGAAAGGAAAAGAGCTGATTGAGTTATCCTTTACTAAAGGAGGTCAGCAATGAAACATATTTTCAAAAATAAACGTGGGATAGCAATGGAAAGCGCTATATTATTTATGCTTGTTATGTTCTTCTTCGCATTTTTGTTAACCACGGTAGTTTCCTATTCGCATTTGAGGGTGAAACAAAATGAAAGGATACTAGAGAGTATGTTGACGATAGAGCAAATAGGGGAAGATTTTGTTAGTCTTAATTCTACTGATTTTCAAGCAAACTTTGTAGAAAAATATGAGGATATTTATATTGCTACTATTGAAGTAACGGACGAAGAAAATAAAACCTTATCCCTAACAAATAAACGTGAAAATACGGTATTGTATATAAAAATTGAAGATGGAAAAATTATACGTTGGAAATATACAAACTCTAATTAATAAAGGAAAAAGATTATGGCAAAACAAATTACCCCCTTTCCCTATACAACAGTTTTAGGAATTGATATACAAAGAGGTGCGTTACATTACTACAACGTTCTTGGCGACAACGTGGATTCGGTTGTGCACAACGTGCAAAAATATTCAAGCAAGTACATGGATGAGGAGTTTTTTCAAAAATTAACCGAGGCAATGGCAAAATTTGTGGAAAACGAACCTTCTGAAACGGTGCGCAAAGTTGCGTTCATCTTTCCTGATGAAGCAGTTGCTCTTGATAACGTGCGTTTGCCGATATTGCGTTCACAGCGATTGATACAAAATTCATTAAACACTAAACTAAAAGATATTTATCTTAACTATGATAATTTGAATATTAATACCCATTTAGCGGAAAAGAATAGGCAGTATTGTACTTATAACGTTGTGGCAATACAGGAAAAAGTGCTAAACGCACTTTGTTCGGCGTGTTCGTCAAACAAGATGCTTGCAGACGTATTGACATTTGCGTCAGCTTCAACTGTAAACGCTGTTTCGACTTTAAATCCTAAATGGAAAAATGAAAATTATCTATTTCTAGATATTAAAGATGTATATTCAAGGTTTATCTTCGTTGTGGGGGGAAGGGCTGTTGGATTCTATTCTCTGCCTTTTGGCTCTGAATTTCTTTCTTCTCGTAAATGTATACCAGAAGACATGCTATTTGATCATACTATGTCCGAATTGACGGTATTAAATGCTCGTGAACGCGCTAAATCGAAAAAGCTTTCCGTTTTAGACGAGGAAGACATTGAACAAACTATTGGGGAAATGACAGAAAGTATTAAATTGGATGCTATGTTGGTAACTAACAATAATTGGGATAGTAACGAAACGGAAAAAATGCAGAAGAAAGTTTCTCCAAAGCTTGTTGAAAGCTCTGTTATAAAGGTTATGCCAAAAAAACAGCCGAGAAAGTTGCCTTCGTTCATGCAACGACCTGTGCCTGAAACTCGTGAGGAAGTCGAAAACGAGAATTTCCGTGTTTTTGCAAAATGGGCACTTAGTCTTATTCAAAGCAATCCAAAATTAACATCGTTTGGTGCGCCGAAATTTATTTGTGTCAATCTGCCGAAGGAATATGCGCACGTTATTGATGCAATTAATAAGGAAGAGGAAGAAAACGGAGTGTCGTTTGTACGTTTCGATTTTGCGGATGACAATGAAGATTTAGCTCGCAATTTAGAATTATTTGGTGGTTTATACGCCAACAATTTACATTATTCTGCTAAATTTTAAGGTATAATATGGATGAATATTACAAAATAGTGGCGTATATTTTATCGGGACTTTTGGGTGCTTGCGTTGGTAGTTTCCTAAACGTAGTCATTTATCGTGTTCCTTTGGGCATGAGCTTGGCAAAACCTGATTCCCATTGCCCACAATGCAAATATAAACTTAAATGGGTGGACAATATTCCCATCCTTTCTTATCTCTTTTTGGGTGGTAAGTGTAGAAATTGTAAACAGCCCATTTCTTTTCGCTACACGGCAGTAGAATTGTTTAATATGTTCGCTTGGCTTGCATCCGTATGGCTGTTTTGGGATATCAGTATTCCCTTTATGGTCATTACAGCACTTGCTTCCTCACTTCTTATTTGTGTCTTTTTTATCGATTTAGAACATATGTTGGTCTTTGACCGATTTGTTATTCTTCTTTCGGTTTTGGGTGTTTTGTCGATATTTTTTGACCCATATTATGGTTGGCTGTCCCATGTAATTGGAGGGGTAGCTGGCTTTGCTGTGTTTTATGGAATACATGCGTTGTTCTATTACGGCTTCAAAAAGGATGCCCTTGGTGGTGGAGATATCAAGCTATCAGGAGCTGTCGGGCTGTTGTTGGGATGGGAACGTCTGTTACTTGGCATTTTAATTGCTTCGCTGTCCGCAAGTGTCATTTTGCTTATTTTTAGTAGGAGATATGCATCTGCTAAATTTCAAGAATCAGAAGGAATTTCAAAAGAAGTTTTAGAAACGGAAAGCGAATCTACCTCAAAGGAATATCCTTTTGCCCCCTTTCTTTGCACGGGTTTTTGGATCGCTTTGATGTTTGGCGCGACTATTGTTAGCGCATATTTAACTCTATTCAATATATAAGGAGGGGACGGCTTTGCCAGTTTACAAATACGTCGCAGTTAATGCGCAAAAACAAAAGGTAAAAGGTAAATTTATCGCTGACAACGAAAAAGAGTTGGCGTCTTCGCTTGCAAAGAAAAATTTATACCTTGTCTCCGCAACGGTGGAAAAGGAGGGGGCAAATTCTAACCTTTTTAATATTGGTAAAGGTAAAGTGCAGTTAAAAGATTTGCCGCCTTTTTGTCGTCAGTTTTCTATAATGGTGACGGCTGGAATCCCCATCTTGGATTGTTTAGAAAGCTTGAAAAAGCAAAATTATAGCTATCATTTTAAAATGATGTTACAAACTGTTTACGACGACGTGAAAGGTGGTGCAATGTTATCAAATGCTTTTGACAAACATGCAAAAGCGTTGCCTAACTTTTTCCGTAGTATGGTACACGTAGGTGAGGCAAGTGGTAAACTGGACGAGGTTTTTGAATCGCTTGCAAACTACTATGAGTCGGATGAGAAGGTAAAACGCAAGGTTAAAAGTGCCCTTTCTTATCCTCTTATGCTTTTAATTATGACGGTGGCAATTGTTATTTTAATGCTGTCCTTCGTCGTCCCTACTTTTAAGGATACGATGTTAAAAATGGAGGTCGACCCTGAAGGATTCACCAAAAAAGTGTACGATATGTCTGAGTTTCTTACTTTAAATTGGAAAATACTATTGCTCGGTGTCGTCTTCGTTTTTGTGTTAATTTTTCTGCTTTTACAAACGAAAGGTGGCAAATATGCTTTTGACGTATTTAAGATACACTGCCCTTTCTTTGGACAGATAGGAGTTAATTTAATCGCCGCACGTTTTACAAGAGCGCTAAGCATTTTGCTTTCCAGCGGCATGACACTAGCAGAAGCTTTGGATTCAGTTGTCTTAATTATCGGAAATCGTTATATTCAGAAACGTTTTAAAAAAGCTTTAAACGATGTCAAACACGGTGTAACCCTGACGCAGGCGTTGACCGATCTGCATTTTTTCCCAAATATTCTTTTACAGATGGTTGATGTAGGTGAAAAGACGGCGACCTTGGCTGAAGTAATGACTCGTTCATATCAATATTTTGACGCTCGTGTTGAAGCATCATTGAGTTCAATGACGGCAAAAATTCAGCCTATTATGTTATTGATTATGGGACTTGTTATCGGATCGTTATTCTTGGCGGTTTATTCTCCGATGCTTTCAATTATGAATCAGTTGTAATTTAAGGAATTTTTATGAATATTAATAAAGAATTGTTACAATTTTATACTTATAAAAAAATTATTAAGAAAAAACAGCAGGATAAGATTTTAGAAGACTGTGCACGTTTACATGTAACTGTTCGTGATTATATGCTGGCAAAAGAATATTGCACGGATATTAAGGAATTACCTGCGCTTGGGGATTTCTACTGTATGCCTTACGTCGAAATCGACATGCTCGACATCGACAAATCTCTTTTTGATCTTTTTTCGTTTGAGTTTATGAAACGCAACAAGGTCATTCCTGTTTGGAAAAATGCAGATGGTACGTTACTATTGGCAACGGGTAATCCACTCGATTGTACAGCACTTTCTTCCATCTCCTCACAGTTGATATGTCCCGTCGATTACGTATTAGTTCCTCCTATGCAGATCGAACGGTATATTGATTCGATTGCGGCGGTTTTATCGACCTCGGCGGCATTAGATGATTTAAATGACGAAGGTGACGCGGTCTTGTTTGCTAAAACTGTTGAAAGGGAAACGGAAATTTTAGAAGGCGACGCCGTCAATAATCCTTCCGTGCGTTTGGTGGATTCCATCATCAAAGAAGCAATTCCTTATCGTGCCAGCGATATTCACATTGAACCGTTTGAAAAAACGGTTAAAGTGCGCTATCGTATAGACGGAGACCTGCAGGAACGTGCTGAGTTCCCGACTTCGTCTTATTCCGCGATTTGCGCTCGCATCAAAATTATGGCAGGAATGGACATTGCTGAACGCCGTATCCCGCAAGACGGACGTATAAATCTTGTTGTCGGTGGCAATGAGTACGATTTCCGTATTTCCTCATTACCCACAATGTTTGGGGAAAAATTCGTTATTCGTGTCCTTGACCGTTCTTCTTTTCGTTTCACGCGTGAAGATCTTGGCTTCACAGAATCAGAAAATGAAGTGATAGATAAAATGCTTTCTCGCCCTCATGGCATTATCTTATTGACGGGGCCTACGGGTTGCGGTAAATCTACTACGCTGTATGCCTTCTTAAAAGAAATCAATAAACCTAACGTCAATATCGTTACGGTAGAAGACCCCGTTGAATATATGATGCAGGGGATAAACCAAACGCAGGTAAACCCTAAAGCGAATATGACCTTCGCAGTTGCTCTTCGTTCCATTCTACGTCAGGACCCCGATGTCATTATGGTCGGGGAAATGCGTGACGAAGAAACTGCTGAAATTGCTGTTCGTGCAGCAATCACGGGGCATCTGGTGTTTAGCACTCTTCATACAAATGATGCACCTGGCAGTATTATTCGTTTAGAAGATATGGGCGTTGAAGACTATTTAGTTGCAGATTCTCTCGTTGGCGTTATAGCTCAACGTTTGGTAAAACGTCTTTGTCCTGCTTGTAAGAAAAAGGCAAAAACTACAATGAAGGAAATGGAAATTTTAGGCATAAAAGAACCTATTAGTATTTTCCGTCCGCAAGGCTGTCAATTCTGCAACGGTACGGGATACAAGGGTAGAATTTCCGTACATGAAATAATGTATATCAATGACAATATGCGCAACGCTATTGTTCGTGAAAAAAACTTAGAAAAGTTGCGTGAAACAGCAAAGGGGAATGGAATGGTTACCTTATGGAATTCCTGCAAGAGCTTGGTTTTTAAGGGCATTACAAGTTTATCTGAACTTATGACTTTGAATATAGAATAACCCAAATTTTTCTGCACAAATACTATGTGTGCTTAATTAAAAAACTTGTGAAATACGCACGGAAGCAAGGCAAACTTCCGTGCGTTATTTTTTATAACTTTTAATATTTTTTTTGATGGAAGTAAAATTGAGTATAGGTAGCTTGTCCTATTTGGAAATTAAAACAGCAGGGGGATTATCGTTTTTTAATACTCTTGCTTTAACCCTACACCTAAAATTATCACAACAAAAAAGCCCATAACTAACTGTTATAGGCTTATCTGGCGGAGCGTGTGAAACGTAAAACTACCTTTTAAAAATGTAAAACTTGACAAATAAATTACCGAATGATATAATTAAAAAAATTTATAAAAGAGGTTATTATAATGGATATAAAAATAAAATGTACTAATTGTGGTTGCAATGATTTAGAAGAAGTTGATTTTCCATATGAAGCAAAACTAATACAAACTGCTAGGGGCCTTGCAGGAGAATCTAGTGAATATGATTTAGAAGAAGAATTTTATACCACAACCTATATTTGTACGGAATGTGGTCACTTTGAATTTTTTAACCCAAAATTAGCAAAACTAATTCTTGAAGAAAGAGAAAAAATTGCTAAAATTGAAAATGAAATTACTGAAATTGATAATCAAATTTTAACGAATGAAAAAGATTTGCAACATATAGAAGAAGAAATTGTCGCAACGGTTAATCAAATGCAAGATTTGGATATAACAGTTAGGCAATGTAATGAGTTAAAGGAAAAGCAAAAAGAATTAGAAAATAAAATCAAAACATTAAATACATCTAACAAATCTCTTTTACAAAAAAAGAAAAATTTGAAAATGAAAATCTAAATTATTAATGTCCACCAAAACATTGGTGGACAATTTTTATAATAAAAACCTAATTTGAAAGGTATTCAAATTAGGTTTTTAATGGCGGAGAGTGAGGGATTCGAACCCCCGTGGGCTTGCACCCAAACGGTTTTCAAGACCGCCTCGTTATGACCACTTCGATAACTCTCCAAACAAAAAATATTAAGTTGATTTATATTTATAGGAAAACCATTCTAAACGGTTTGCATCTTAGCGCTATGATTACTACGCCCAAGAGCGCCTCGTTATGACCACTGCCAAGCTGACGCTGGGACGCAAACGGCGATAACTCTCCAAACAAAAAATATTAACTAAAAATGCTTTCGCCTAAATATACTACATTATTTTAATAAAATTTGCAAGCATTTTTAAGCACAATTTTATAAATGCTATTTAAAAAATTTAAATAAGAATAAAAGCAACAGAAAATGGCATGCAAATAAAGATAAATTCAAATTTAATTAAAGCACGCGTAGCAAAGTCTAATCATAAATATAAAAACACTTTAAAACAATTATTCAGTATTGAATAATAAAAAACTATATTATTTAACAAATAATCAACCGTTGGTTATTTTTAGCATACTGCTATCGTAAAAAGAACGAAATATTTAATTAAAGTGGTTAAAAATATGGTTATTACCCGAGTGTTTTTTGACGATAAAAAAGTAATTTTGCCTTAACCTGAAAAATTAAACGATTTTAGTCAGTTTAATTTACAAATGTCTTTATTTATTTTTATAGGTATGTTATAATAATAAAAACTGTCACAGCAAAAACAATCACGTAATTGTTGTCAAGACAAATACTATTTGTGATATAACGCAGGTTTTCAGACTTTGAAAAGATATATTACAAAATTAGGAGAAAATTATGCATAAAATATTTGGATTAAAACACCTTATTATCGTAGCAGTTTGCGCAATTCTTATCGCGATTTTGTCCGTGTTTGCGCGCAAACTTAAATTTAAAACGATATGCAAAGCGCTTTTTGGCGTAGGTATCGTGTCAGAGTTTATCAAGATTTTTTATTATATTGTTAGGAACGAGGCTGTCTACGGTGGGCTTTTGCCAAAGACCGACTTGCCGTTTCACCTTTGTTCAATACAAATTATTTTTATAGCGATAATAGTAATTTCTAACAATGATAAACTTAAAAGATTTATTTTAAGTTTTATGGTGCCAAGTTGTTTATTCGGTGGTATTGCGGCAATTTTAATCGCGACGCAATCTTCCCTTAACGGTATGTTCATTATAACGGCGCAATACTTTTTATATCACGTCGCTATAACTGTATTTTCAATTTATTTATTGACTTCAAAGGAAATAAAATTAAATATCAAAGACTATTTTAACTGCCTTAAATTTTTGGTTATAATAATGTTCTTTGCTATATACATAAACAGCGTTGTATCATCAGATGCTATCACTACAAACTTTATGTACGTTGTAGATCCACCACAATCGGGCTTGCCATTTTTAAATGAAAACCACGGCTGGCTTATGTATATGGCACATTATGCTTGTCTTATACTGTTGTGCGTATCACTTTGTTACGTAAAGCCTATTGTAAAAACGCTTAAGGAAAAATTTTCTCATAAAGAAGTTGCCGTCTTAGAAGTTGCAGCAACGGAGCATAATGGTGAAGATGAATAAAATTAAAGAAAAAGAAATAGAAATGCCGGAAGAAGGATTGTTTTTGACTTCTATTCTGACAATGTTGATTGCTGTCGTGTCTACTATCGAAGTCGTTGTTGGGACTTTGTATTTTCAAAACGTGTACGCAGGTGGCGAATTTAAAAAATTATTCTTTGATAATCTTTTTTTGATAAGCATTTTAACTTTTTTAGAAATAAACGGAGCGATTTCCCTTTCGGGCGCAACTGTAATACTTGGCGCAAAAACTGTAAGGGCGCACGGGTTTTCAGTTTTTACAATAATTGTCGGCACAATAGCGTTTGTTGCAAGCGTTGTGTTTACGGTGTTTTGTGTAAAAGTTTTCATTTTAGGTTTAACTTAAAACAAGCAGGCTTGATAAAAGCCTGCTTGTTTTTTGCTATTTATTTGTGCAAAAAGTCAAAAATACTATAAATTTCTCTTAAAAATTAAGAAAACACGGCTTTTTTGTTGGGCAATTTGCACAAAAGACTTGAAAACAGGTCAATTTAATTGTATAATGACAGTATTAATTAGGAGATAAAAATTTATGGATTCTGAACTTAATATATTGTTAAATTCGTTAAAAGAAAAGACGGGCATAGATATTGTTGTTTTTGCCGAAGGTATGAAATTTGTTATAAGCACGGACAACAGCACGTCCATATTAATGCCTACCGATAAAAATTTTACCGGGGTATATCCGGACGTTTCAACGGGCAATACTTATTTTAAGATAAAATATAAAAACGCAAATCTTATAGGTTACGTTAAAGGCGTTGGCAGGGTGGAGAAAAATTACGCTTTACTCATTTGCGAACTCATTGAAAGTTCTACGGGTAGAGAGTTGCAACTTTCTCAGTCGGAATATTTAAAGAGCATACTTTTAGGAGAGTGTAATCCGTCGCAAATTCAAACGTATGAAAAAAAGTACAACGTTCCCGACAGACCGTGTTTTGTACTTGCTATATCAACGCTTGGCGTGCGCAGACAGGAGATTTTGAACGTCTTAAACAACTTTTCTGCTGGGGAAAGCGACTTTGCTGTTTCGATAGACGACAATATTTTTGCATACGTAAAGTCTATGGACGACGAAGGGGATTATCAGTCGGCAACAGATTTTGCAGGGTTTTTAGCGCAATCGGTTAAGGAAGAAACTGGAATTACCGTTTCGGTTGGCGTAGGTGGTACGTTTAAGGGCATGGCTGATGCAAACGGTTCGTATCAGCAAGCGCTTATGGCTGTAAGAATGGCCACCGTTATGAATAGTAAAGGGTACGTTCACTCATTTAAGGAATACGTCCTTCTTAAAATGCTTGAAGATTTGCCAAAATTCAAATTGAACGAATATTTAAATATTTTACTTGACGAAAACGCAAAAGATATATTTGGCGATAGTGAAATGACTAATACTGCTGAAGAATTTTTAGAAAACAGCCTTAACGTAAGCGAAACTTCAAGAAAGTTATATCTTCACAGAAACACGCTTATGTATAGGCTTGATAAAATAGAGCGTGAAACAGGGCTCAATATTAGAAAATTTTCCGACGCAGTTACGTTTAGACTTGTAACGATTTTATTTAAATTATTAAAGTAGGACTGTGTAAAAGGGTAGTATGAAAAAAATCAACAAAGTATTAACGGTAATTCTTGCCGTTCTTATTTCCGTTGGGTTGTTCTTCGGTGGGTATTTTACAAACGAACTTATTAAAGACGACTACGAAGAACTTAACTGGGTGCTTTCACAAATAGATAAGCATTACCTTGTTTATGATGAAGAAACGGGAAAAGTTAAAAATCTTTCGGAAGAAGACTATATTAAGATATTAATTAGTGGGTTAAAGGCAGACGGTTATTTGGACCGTTATTCAACCTACTATAATGAACAGGAATATTCTGACGTTTTACTGTCGGCAAAAGGCAATTCCTACGGTGTAGGTTTGGGCTTTTATGAAACCGATTTAGTTATAGGCAAAGTTATGTATAATTCGCCTATTTATAAGGCGTCAAACGGTGTCGACTTGATAGGCAAAAAGGTTACTGGCATTTCAGCTATTGACCAAACGACGCAAACAGACTTGTCCGACTTTGATGATTATTCGTCTGAACTTGCCAAATATGATAACAGCGTATCTTTCAAAATTTATATAGATAACCAACCGTACGTGGTTAGCAAGCAAGCATTTATAGAATCTTACGTTTTATACGTTGATAACGAAAAAACGTTGTCGTTTACTTCCGATTACGGCAGTCAGCCTGCAAAGGAAATAAAAGATGGTGGCGACGCGACTTTGGGCGCTGACGTTGCATATATACGCTTTACTGCATTTAACGGCAACGCTGCGACAGAATTTGCAGATGCTATGAAGTTCTTAAAAGAGCGTGGCAAGTCAAAACTGATATTAGATTTGCGTTCTAACGGTGGGGGATATATGAATATTTTAACCGATATGGCGTCCTATCTTACCGACGGCGACGGGCAAAATAAATTCCTTATCGCAACGGCAAAGTATAAAAACGGCAAGGCTGACGACTTTAAGGCTAGTAAAGGCAACTACGTTCCATTATCTAAACTTACCGTTTTAGCAAACGAACATTCTGCATCTGCGTCGGAATGTTTACTTGGCGCATTGCTCTCTTACGGTGAACTTTCTAAAGAAAATCTTATTATTAGCAACAATTCCTATTCGGACGGTGATACAAATAAGACTTACGGCAAGGGAATTATGCAAACGACCTATCCGTCAAAATTCGATACGGCTGTAAAACTCACTACGGCGTACGTTTACTGGCCGGACGGCGAAACGTGCATACACAATAAAGGCATTAGCGCAGTCGTGGGCAATAGCTGTTCTTACCAAAATGCTTATGAATTAGCGAAATCAAGGCAGTAATTAGCCGTTAAAATAGGCGTCAAATCTGTCGGCAAGTTCTTCTCCACAATAGTCGTGATAGTCGTTTATTTGACCAAAAGACGGCTCTTTAGTGGGTGGTTTAGTAAAGTCCATTAAGGAAGTTAGAAGTGGCAATAACGTTTCTGCGCTAAGACTTTTAAATGAACTTTTCAAATCAAAATTATTATTCGCAAAAATATCAAGCAAGGGCTCGATGCTCTTGCTTTTTTCTTCGCCTAAAAATAAATTTATTAAAACTTTTATAAATTCCATTACTTTACCCTTACATTATATTTTATGACGGGCATAGTATAATAATGTGACTATTATTTAAAGGAGTTGTTATGCAAGATTTTGAAAGTTTTTCTAAAAAAACCAAAGCAAATAGTTCAAAAACCCCGTCCGATTTGACCGACCTTATTAAAAATTTAGCAGGAAAGTTTGATGGTAAAAGCGAAAATGAAATATTATCTGCAATATTAAAAGAGGCTGAACGTGGACGTCAGGCAGGCACTTTAAAAGATGAGGATATCGACAGGTTTGCGTCAATGCTTGCACCTATGCTTGACGACGGAAAAAGAAAAAAACTTTATGCAGTAGTTGAAAAACTAAAAAGACAAAAATAAAAGGGGCGAAAGCCCCTTATAAAGTATTTACAGCGTAAATAAAAGCGTCTATTTCACGCACGGTGTTGTGGGTCGATAAGCTAACCCTGACTGCGCCACCGTCCTTTGTGCCTAAAAATTCGTGCATAAGTGGGGCACAATGATATCCACCACGGACGGCAATATCAAATTTTTCGTTTAGTATATAGGCAAGTTCTTCGCTGTCATATCCACACATATTAAACGAAACAATGCCAAATTCGTTTGGTTTTGAGTAAACGGTGACCCCACCTACTTTGTGGAGAGCGCGTATTAAATAATCTGTTGTTTGAAGCAGTATTTTTCCAAACCGAACTATGTTTTTAGACGTATAAGATACGCCTTCGCCAAGCGCAACTATCGCTGGCAAGTTAAGTGTTCCACTTTCAAGCCGTTCGGGTAATGCCTTCGGTTGAGTAAGCAAAAAAGTTTCCGTTCCCGTCCCCCCAAAAATGATAGGCGCAATCTCGACGTTTTCACCGATAATTAAAACGCCGGAGCCTGCTATCCCGTTTAAGCCTTTGTGCCCAGCTAGGCATAGAAGAGAAATTTTGTCTTTAACAACGTCAATCGGTACGTGGCCACCCGATTGTGCTCCGTCTATTAACAGATGGACGTTTTTTGCGCGTAACGTATCGGTCAAATCGCGCCAGTTTGGTTGTTCGCCTGTTACGTTTGACGCACCTGTTATTGCAACAAGTGCAGTATTATCACGCAAATTACCTATTATTTCGTCACGGATGGAGCCGTTTTTTGGGCTTACAATCGTTAGGTCTATAATTTTACTTTCTTTAAGGTGAAAGAGTGGTCTTAATACGGAGTTATGCTCGTATATAGTCGTAATAACGTGGTCGCCTTTTTTCAAAGTTCCAAAAATTGCTTTATTAAGAGCGTCCGTGCAATTAGAGGTAAAAATAACGTGGTTCGGACTTGGCGCGCCAAAAGCCTCGGCGATAATATTTCTTGTTTTATAAACAAGTTCAGCCCCTTTTAAGGAAAGTCTGTGTCCACTTCTACCAGGGTTTGCAGAAAGGAATTTTAACGTACTGATTGTTGCATCTGTTACTGCAGAAATTTTAAAGCCGTTTGTTGCGGCGTTATCAAAATAAATCATAATAAACCTGTAACTAAAAAATTATTCTAATAATACAATATATAAAGGGAAGTCGTTTTTTATGCTAAGGAGAAATAAATGGATTACGTATTAGTGGCGTTTTCGTCAAGGACGGATGCAATAAAGCTTAAAGAATACGCTACACGAAATGGTATGACGGCATCACTCGTGCCTACACCTAAAGAAACAAAGGCAGGGTGTGGCCTTTCGGTAAAAATTTATACGACGCAAATAAATCAGGTAAAGATAATGCTAAAATCCTTAAATTTATCGGCGATAACGTTTGCCGTTTCGGTAAGGGGTGGTCATTCTTTTTTACGTCCTTTATAATTATCACGTACGCAACCAAAAATTTTCGGTTGCGTATTTTTGTTAAATGAATTTAAAATAATTGTAAAAACGTTTAAATTGTGATATTATGTAACAAAATAAGGGGAGATTATGGATAGACAACGCGCACACGATATAATAAATGAACTAGGCAAGCATTATACGGACAAGCCTGCGCTTAACTTTGGTACGAACTTTCAGTTGTTAGTTGCAGTTATTTTGTCAGCACAATGTACGGATGAGCGTGTAAACAAAGTTACTTCGTCGTTATTTATAGATTATCCTACTCCTCAAAAAATGTTGACGTTGTCGGAAGATGAACTTGGCAGACTTATTTTCTCTTGTGGGCTTTATAAAAACAAGGCAAAGCATATACTTTCTGCTTGCAATGATATAGTTAATAAATTTGGTGGTGAAGTCCCTGATAATTTAGAAGATTTAAGGACGCTTTCGGGTGTCGGCAGGAAGACGTCAAACGTCGTTTATAGCGTAGCTTTTAAGGGGAACGCCATTGCTGTAGACACGCACGTTTTTAGGGTGGCAAATAGAATGGGCTTGGCAAAATCCACCGACGTTTTAAAGGTTGAAAAACAACTTATGTCGATTTTGGACGAGAACGTATGGTCGAAATCGCACCATTTTTTAATCTATCACGGTAGAAACGTTTGTAAGGCGCATAAGCCTAACTGTGAAAATTGTTGCGTTTACAATTTATGTGATAAAATTTTTAAGAAAAAATAATACCTAATAATTTAGTAAAAAAAGGGATAAATTTATGTTTGTTGATAAAGTAAAAATTTCAATAAAAGCAGGCAATGGTGGTGACGGCGCTACGTCGTTTTTGCACTTTAAGGGGGTAGTAAACGGAGGCCCTGACGGTGGCGACGGTGGCAAAGGTGGCGACATTATAATTAAAGCTGATAGCCACGTTAATAGTTTGCTTGAATATTACTATAAAACCAAATATTTTGCCGAAGACGGTCAGCGTGGTCAGTCGAAAAATTGCACGGGCGCAGCGGGAAAAGACATAGTTTTACTTGTTCCGCTTGGCACGGTTGTTCGTGATGAAGAAACGGGCAATATTTTGCAAGACTTTTTCTACGACGGTCAACAAAAGACTATTTTAGAAGGTGGTCAAGGTGGTAAGGGCAACGCAAGGTTTGTAACAAGTAGAAGGCATGCTCCACATTTTTCACAAAAAGGTGAAAATACTGAAAAAAAGTCCATTGTAATGGAACTTAAAACGATAGCTGACGTAGGGCTTGTGGGCTTTCCAAACGTAGGAAAGTCAACGCTACTTAGCAAAGTTTCGTCTGCAAGGCCAAAAATAGCTAACTACCACTTTACGACGCTTTCCCCAAATCTTGGCGTGGCTGAATATTATGGCGACACTTTTGTCGTGGCTGATATACCTGGGCTTATTGAGGGGGCAAGTCAAGGCGCAGGGCTTGGCATTGAGTTCTTAAAGCATATTGAAAGAACGCGTATGCTTGTACACGTCGTTGATATTTCAGGCATGGAAGGCAGAGACCCGTATGAAGATTTTGTCAAAATTAACGAAGAGTTAAAATCGTATAGCGAAACGCTTGCGTCGCTTAAACAAATTGTCGTTGCAAACAAGTGCGACGTTTACGGGGCAGAAGAAAATCTTGCTACTTTTGCTGAAAAAGTGGGTAAAGACTATAAGATTATCCCGATAAGTGCGTTAACTGGAAGTGGCAAGGAAGAACTTTTAAAAGTTATCAATGAAGAACTTAAAGATATTCCACCAGTTTCCCCACTAGAATTTGAAGAATTTAACTACGTTAAACCTGATAGACTTACTTATGAAATTGAAGAAATTGAACCTGGCGTATTCAATATTACAGGCTCGCTTGTTGAAGTTCTATCGCGCAACGTTGTTATGAACGATATGCACTCTATGGCATATATGCAAAAAGTCCTCAAAGATAGGGGCATATTTAAACAGTTGCGTCAAATGGGCGCAGGCGAAGGCTCTACCGTAATTATCGGTGGAACGGAATTCGACTTCGTTGACTAATAAAATTAAGGAGAGATTATGTTTACTTCAAAAGAAAGAGCAAAATTAAGGGCGATAGCGTCCACGGAAGATACTATTATGCAGGTCGGCAAAAACGGAATTAACGACAATCTTATTAAGTCGCTTTCAGATGCGCTTGACAAAAGAGAAATTATCAAAATTTCCGTTTTAGATAATTCCCCTGACGACGTTAGGGAAGTCGGTGTGGAACTTTCAAAATCACTTAAAGCAGAATTTATTTGCGCAATCGGTAAAAAGGTCGTTTTATACCGTCGTTCTAAAAGAAAGGATATTGTTCATATTGAATATTAAAAAAGCACCCAAACGGGTGCTTTTTTAATGCGCTATTTTAGTAAAGCAATACGGTTGTTTAAAAAAAATGGTTAACTTTCACGCTACCGTTAGGGCGAAAATAAGCTAATCGTCGGGCAAAAGCAATATAAATGATTAAATATAATGAAAATACACATAATAACTAAAAAAGGGGGTGAAAAGTATGATAAATGCTAATGCAGAAAAAACTAACAACGTACAAACAGTTGATAGATATGCGCCACTTTCGCCGTGGATGTACGTCGGATTAATGCTTTTATTTTATATTCCGATTATAGGGCTTGTTTTTATGATAATATATTCTGCAGACGACAGTAATATTAATCGTAGAAATTACGCAAGGGCATATCTTGGTGTTTGTCTTGTTTCAATCGCAGTTATGCTTATTTTAGGTGCAATAGGAGTTTCGACGGGCTTTTTAAGCACGTTTATGGAAAGATTTAGAATGTAGTCTTAACTATCCTATTGTTAAAAGTTTGAAAATTATCGTCGTTTATGTTACAATAGTTAATATAAAAGATTAGGGATAAAGTTATGCTGTTTAAGATTAGTAACGGGGCTGTGTCGTTTGGCGCTGACACCGTTTTAGAACGAATAGATTTTGAAATTCGTGACCGTGAGAAGGTCGCCATTGTTGGCAGAAACGGTGCAGGTAAATCGACCTTGTTAAAGTGTATCACGGGCGAAGTCCCTATGGAAGAAGGCACGGGCGAAACGGCTTTTTCCGTTACAAAAGCTGGCAATCCTATCGTTGGATACTTAAAGCAAATTGCTTTTACAGACGATAGTGTAACTATGCTTGATGAAATTTTGAAAGTTTTCAAGCCGATTTTAGATATTGAAGATAAAATGGCAAAACTTGTCAAAGAATTAGAGGCTAATCCTGACGACGATAAGATAAAGACTTATTCAACTCTTAACGAAAGGTTTGAATTTTTAGGTGGATACACCTACAAGAAAGAATATTCGGTAATGGTTAAAAAGTTTGGTTTTACTAATGACGATCTACTAAAGCCGTTGTCGGAGTTTTCCGGTGGGCAACGTACCAAGATAGCGTTTATAAAACTTTTGCTTAGCCACCCCGATATTTTATTGCTTGACGAACCTACCAACCACTTGGACGTTACTGCCGTTAAGTGGTTGGAAAGTTACATAAAAAACTATAAATCTGCCGTTGTGATAGTTTCGCACGACCGTATGTTTGTTGAAAGAACGGTCGATAAGGTCTATGAAATTGAATATGGCGAAACACATTGTTATAAAGGCAATTATTCCGACTTTGAAAAGCAAAAAAAGGATAATTACCAAAAGCAACTTAAAGACCACGAATACCAGCGTGAAGAAATTAAAAGACTTATGCGTCTTGTCGAGCGTTTTAGATATAAGGCGACAAAGGCGTCTATGGTTCAGTCCAAATTAAAGCAGATTGAGCGTATGAAAATAGTCGACAAGCCCGACCGATACGACCTTAAAGCCTTTCACGCCCAGTTTGAGCCGGAAGTGGAAACGGTTAAGGGCGTTTTAACCGTCAAAGACCTTGTTATCGGTTACGATAAACCACTTGCGACAGTTAATTTTGAACTTCTTAAAGGACAAAAACTTGGCGTTATAGGTGAGAACGGAATAGGTAAATCGACGTTATTAAAGACACTTGTTGGCGAACATGTCCCACTTTTTGGCGAATTCACTTTCGGACTTCGCTCAAATATCGGGTATTTTAGTCAACAAATGGCAAGCGAGTGTAGTGATAAAACTGTTTTTGACGACTTTTTTGATGAATTCCCACGTCTAACCGAAACGGAAGTAAGGACGGCGCTTGGCTCGTTTTTATTCACAGGCGACGACGTTTTTAAGCGTGTTAGCGATTTGTCTGGTGGCGAAAGGGTTAGGCTTGCATTGTGTAAAATTTTTAAGCAGAGGCCAAACGTGCTAATTTTAGACGAACCTACTAACCACATGGATATTGTCGGGAAGGAAACACTTGAAAATATGCTTGCCGAATATTCAGGGACGGTGATTGCCGTTTCGCACGATAGATACTTTATCAATAAAATTGCCGACAGGTTGCTTGTCTTTGAAAACGGAAAGGCAAACTTTTATCCGATAAGTTTTGCTGAATATGAAGAGCGTGAAAAGGAGAGCACTCTTTTACAAGAAGACAATGCGACGGATAAAACTTTGGCAACACACGCAAAGAAGAAAGATTTTTCGACACCACTTAAAGACAGGGGCAAAAAGGAACGTCGTGTTAAAAAACTTGAAGAACTTATCTCTAATGCCGAGAGGGAACTTGAAAAAATTTCATCTAAACTGGAAAGCCCAGACGTCTATTCCGATTATATTAAGGTTGCAGAACTGCAAGCGCAATCTGAAAAAGAGCAAGCCCTTTTAGATGAATATATGTCAGAGTGGATGACGCTTTTAGAAGAATTAGAGCAATAAAAAATAGCGATAAAATGCAAAAAATGCGTTTTATCGCTATTTTACTTTAGTTAAAAACGTTGATTTTTTCAAAAATAAGAAAAATCGCTGTTTTATATTTTACTAAATTTAACAAAAATTGCAAAAACAAGCAAAATGCAACCAAAAGAAATATAGTAAATTTTAAAAGGTGTAAAAAACGCTAAAAATAATAGCATAAAGCCAGTTAAAAGATAACTTTTTAAATTTCGTTTTGATAAAAATTCACGAAATATTATTTTCGCACTTGTTTTTGTAGAATTCAACTCTATTTTAATTTCAGGGTAGTAGTTTGCCGACTTAAAAAGTGAATATACGTCTGTTCCATTTTTTAGGGTAATTCCAAGTTTAACGGCGAATTGTTTAGTGCCCTCGTCAAAATCAACGCCAAAAACTGTTATCGGTAAATCTTTTTTTACCTTTCTTTTGACGTCTAAAAGGTCTTGTAGCGTTATCGTATTAAAGGTAAATAGTGGCACAAAAACAAACTGGTCGTCTACCACCACACCAAAGGGTAAACGGTGTAATTTAGCGCCCGTCAACATATATGCTTTTGAAATTTCCGTCATTTGTTTTTGGGCGACCATAAAGCAAAGTTGCGTTATTATTTTATCCTTAAAAAGTTCTTCGTCCTTTTTATAAACAGCCCTAATACGCTTTTCTTTTAATCTTGAAAAGGTAAAAAGTCCCACAATAAGCGCAGTAATTATAGCAAAGATTGCAGAGTATGAAAGGGGCAAATAGTAATATAGAATTACGAATAAAATTATAAAGGTTACGCCTATGGCGAAAACCGTGTCGAATAATACCGAAATCGCAAGTTTTTTCATAACATATTAATTGTTCCCTTAAAAATTTTATTTAAAACTAAAAACTCGTTGAAAATTGCCGAAAATAGTGTTATACTGTAAATAATGAATACCTTAAATGCACTAGGTAGTAGCAATAAGGTAAAGGTAATAATGAAGATAGGTATTTTCGGTGGGTCGTTCGATCCCGTTCATAACGAACACGTCAATATGGCAATGATGGCAAAGGAAGAATTGCAACTTGACAGATTGTATATTATTCCTGCTAAAATTTCTCCTTTTAAAAGGGCAAGAAAAGTTACTTCTTCAAAAGATAGGCTTGCTATGCTTAACCTTGCCTTTCTTGATAAGGACGTGGTAATTAGTGAGTATGAACTTTCAAAAGTTGGGGTAAGTTATACTTGTGATACCATATTGCAATTTAGAAAATTCTTTCCTAAAGACAAGTTGTATTTTATTATGGGTGGCGACAGTATAGCGTCCTTTAAAAAATGGAAAAATCCTGAAGTTATTGCTAAAAATGCAGAAATAGCAGTTATCGCACGTGGTGGTAATTACATTTCGTTAAAAAATGAAGAAAAGGAATTTAAAAAGCACTTTGGCAAAAATTTTATTAAGTTAAATTACGTCGGTAAAGAAGTTTCTGCTACAAAAATCAGGCTTTTATCATTGTTTGGTTTGCCTCTTGACGGATACGTTCCAAAGGCTGTTGAAGATTATATTAAAGAACATTCTTTATATAAAGATAACCCGTATATGAACTACTTAAAAGAAGTTATGACAGAGAGTAGACTTATACATACGGCTAACGTGGTTACCGTTGCTCTTTCGAAAGCAGAACAAGAAGGTTTAGACACCAACAAGGTGTTGCTTACAGCAGTATTGCACGATATTGCAAAAAATATCGATCCAGATACGGTTGAAGGTTTTACCTATAAAGGTATACCTAAACAAGTCGTGCATGCATATTTAGGTGCTTATATTATGGAAACAAAACTTGGCATCACCGATACCGAAGTGTTGAACGCCGTTCGCTACCATACTACGGCAACAGTACCTATGAGTAAACTTGCAAAACTAATATTCTGCGCAGATATGGTTGAAGAGGATAGAACATACGAGGGCGTTGAAAGGTTGAGAGAGATTTTCCACACGAAAGACATTGACACAGCGTTTAAAGAGTGCCTTAAAGAAGAAATAGAGCATTTAAAGCAAAAAGGTTATGAATTGTTTGGCGAAACTAAAAATGCTTACGAATATTACATAAAACTTAACAACGTATAAAGGAGAATTATGAACAGTAAAGAACTTGCAGAAAAAATAGCACAGGTTTTATCGGATAAAAAGGCGCTTGACGTTACAATTATAAATATTTCTGAAAAAACTATCGTTGCTGACTACTACGTTATCGCAACGGCTAAATCTTCGCCACACGTTAAGGCGCTTTCCGAATATTTAGAAGAGGAACTTGATAAAATAGAACTTTCGCCACTCCGTAGGGAAGGAACGAGAGAGGGACGCTGGGCTGTAATTGATTACGGCGACGTAGTTACGCATATTTTCAACGACGAAACAAGGGTGTTTTACAACCTTGAAAAACTTTGGGCAGACGAAAATAACGTCGTTCATTACGGTGGCGAATACGCTAACGAAGACTAATCGCTATTAGGTGTGTTGCGTTTAACGTAAATTCTATCGACGTCGTTAGGGTTTATCGTGATTGAACGTATAGGTTGACGGGTTTTAGTTTTTTTAGGTTTTTTGACTGGATTTTGGTTTTTTAACGGCAAGATTTTAAGGTAAACGAGTAGGCTTTTTGTGCCGAAAACTGCCACGAAAGCGATTAAATATAATATCAAAAAACAAGAAAACCCAAAAATAAAATCTTTCATACTAAAAAAATATCAAAAATATAACGTTAAATAATAGATTTATTTGTTAATATATAGTATAATTTGACGTAACAATAAAATATTCTTTGGGGCAGGGTGTAATTCCCGACCGGCAGTACAGTCTGCAAGCTTTTTGGCACGATTCGGTGCGATTCCGAAACCGACGGATATAGTCCGGATGAGAAAAGAATTTTATTTGCATTTTGCGTGCAAAAGCCCTTTAGTTAGGGCTTTTTTATTGCCCCACGCTTATGCAAATTTAGGAGAGAAATGAGCAATAAAACATTTTCAGCAAAGAACGTCGCTGGTATGGCAGTATTTACAGCGCTTGCATACGTAGCGTATTTTATTGAAATACCTATTTTTGCCGCGACACCTGCAAGTTTTTTAAAACTTGACTTTTCATGCGTGTTTATTCTTTTAGCAGGGTTTATGTATGGACCGTTACCTGCGATAATAATTACTATTATTAAAGAGGCTTTACATATACCGGTTGGAACTACGCTTGGCGTGGGGGAATTTGCCAACGTTTTAATGACGTTAGCCTATATTATCGTTCCAACGACCGTATACAAAAGAAAGAAAGGGTTAAAAATTGTTTTTATAACACTTGGTATAGGCTGTTTACTTCAAATAGCAGTTGCGCTTATTGTAAATAGATTTATCAATTATCCGTTCTTTTCATTTATGTTTGGTGGTTCTATTTTTGGCTATACCGTAAGTGAATTTTTTGCTATGACTTGGTGGCTACTTATACTCTTTAACGTCATAAAAAGCCTGTCGGTCAGTCTTATAACTTTACTAGTTTATAAAAAAGTATCTTCACTATTTAAAAAAATTAGTTTGCAAAACAGTTAATATAGATATATAATATAGATATGAATAAATTTATTAGCAACTCTGAAATAGAAACAATTACCTTTGCAGAGGAGTTTTCAAAATCGCTTACCGGTGGCGACGTTATACTTTTATCGGGTGATTTAGGCGCTGGCAAAACGACGTTTGTTAAGGGGCTTGCAAAAGGTCTTGGCATATCGGATGAGGTTACTTCACCAACGTATGCGTACTTAAACGTGTACGGTGATAAACTTTACCATTACGACTGTTATCGCTTATCCTGTGGTGAAGATGCTGAAGCGCTGGGGCTAGTCGACTACTTTTACGGTGATAATATTTGCGTTATAGAGTGGTCGGAAAATATTGCCGACGTTTTGCCAGATAAAGTGATTAAAATAAATATAGAAAAAACTTCTGTATCAACGAGAAGTATTAGTATAATTAGGTAAGTTTTGACGTTAACGGTGGCGTCAAACTGCGCCAAAAAGGGATAAAATGAAGTATCTTGCAATTGATACGAGTAGCGCTCGCTTAACGGTGGCGCTCTCAATCGACGGTAAAAATTACATAGAAAATGATGTAAACTGTGGGACACAGCACTCGGTAACGCTTATGCCAAAGTTAGAAGAACTTTTATTGAGCGCAGGGGTAGAACTGACTAATTTAGATTTTATTGCTTGCGTTACGGGGGCAGGCTCTTTTACAGGTATAAGGATAGGAATTTCAACGGCAAAAGCGCTTTGCTATGCAACGGGAAAGCCTTGCCTTGCAGTAACTTCTTTTGACACGATAGCATACAATAAACCGTCAGGGAAAGTCCTTGCAGTAATAGACGCAAAACACGGTCATTATTACGTTGCAGGGTATAACGACTGTAAACTTGACTTATCGCCGTCGTATATTTCGCATGATGAACTTGTTGAACTAGCGAAAGAATATTGTGTTTTAAGCGCTGACAATTTAACTATTCCATTTATAATGGTTGATACGTCAGTCGGACTTTTGAAGGCTATTGAAGATTTGTCTAATAACAAAACTACCGATTTATCTGCAATCGTTCCACTATATATAAGAAAATCACAGGCAGAAGAGGGCAGATGATAAGACTTTGGGAAAGGGCTGACCTAAAAAAAATTGCAAGTATGCACTCTGCTTGTTTTATTGACGCTTGGTCGCTTGAAATGTTAAACGGCTCGTTTGACGGCAATAATTTTTACGGAGCACTTGTCGAAGATAAAGGTGAAATTTTAGCAACCGTTTGCTATCTTGTAACTTTTGAAGAGGCTGAAATGTTATCGGTAGTTACAAAGACTAGCGAACGTGGAAAGGGTTATGCTGAAAAACTTTTACGCTTTGCTGAAACCGACTTGAAAAAAACGGGTGTTAACGCTGTGTTTTTAGAGGTTAGAGAGGGTAATACGCCGGCTATTAACCTATATAAAAAAGCAGGGTTTAATGAAATTTCAAAAAGAAAAAATTATTACGGTGATGAAACTGCAGTAATTATGAAAAAGGAATTATAATTATAGAACGCAAACTTTTTTTCGGCACAAAAGAGCAAATGTTGTTTTTACACGGGTATCTTTCGGATAAAAGATGTTTTTATAATCAAATAAAATTCTTTTCAAAATATTACGACTGTTACGCTCTTGATTTTACTGGGTTTGGGGATAATGAATTTATGCCCTTTCCTTATTCGCTTTCCGATTACGCTGACGAAGTTATGGCGTTTATTAAAGCGAATAATTTAGTTAAGCCTATTGTGGTTGCGCACTCATTTGGGGCAAGGGTTGCAGTCAAAATTTTAGGGGAACGGTATCGTGAAAGTAGACCGTTTTCAAAACTGATAATAACGGGTGGGGCAGGGCTTAAACCAAAATTTTCACTCAAAAAATCGATTAAGCGCATAATTTATAAAAGTTTACGCCCTATTTTAAGCGACAAGAAGAAGGAAAAGTTTTTTTCGTCAGATTATAGATTGCTTAACCCCGTTATGAAAGAAAGTTTTAAAAAAATTATTTCGGAGCATCTTGATGACGTATCGAAAAATATTGACGTTCCGACGTTGATTTTATACGGCAAACAGGACAGGGAAACTCCACCGTATATGGCAGAAAAATTCCACAAATACATATCGGGTAGCAAGCTTGAATATATTGAAGGCGCAGGGCACTTTGCCTTTTTAGATAAGCCATACTTATTCAATAATAAAATACTTGATTTTTTATCCGACTAAATTAGGAGAGAGAGTATGAAACCTATATTTATCAATTTAATAATTTCCTCGACGAACTCATTGCTGTTATTGTTGGCGTCGGCAAAATTTCTACTTGCTCTTCAACAAGTCGGTTATAAGGGGCATCTGTATTTTAGGTGGCTTTACAGCAAGAAAAATTTATACCGATCACGCATAATGTTATTATCGCTTTTAGGGTTTATGTTTTTTATGGTGCTTGGTATGACCTTTGCCTCTCTTATAGGCGATAATTTAGCGTCATACGTCGGTTTTATTGCATACGTATTTTTTATAGGCGTATATATTTATACCGAAAGACATATAAATGCAAAGATACCACTTAAACTTACAAAGAGAATGATGCGATTAATTGTCGTTTACGTTCTATTATTGTTTGGTATAATGGTGGGTTTAATAGCGTTTTTGGACTGGTTAAACCTTGCAATGCGCCCACTAACTGGTGAAATTTTTTCTATATTAAAGTATTCGGTTATAGCGCTTTTACCTATGGTTGCGCCGTTTGTTTTGATGATAGCGTATCTTATTTGCAAACCGATGGAAAACGCCATCAACAATAAGTACGTTGAAAGGACAAAAAAGGTTTTAGCAAAATCAGACGTTTTAAAGATAGGAATTACAGGCAGTTATGGTAAAACCAGCGTTAAGGAAATATTAAAAACGCTTTTATCTGTAAAATACAGGGTTTTAGCGACGCCGGAATCTTACAATACGCCACTTGGGATATCTTTAACCGTTCACAAACTTGACGTTGCGCACGACGTTTTTATTGCTGAAATGGGGGCAAGGGAAAGTGGTGATATAGGCAAACTTGCAAAACTTGTCAATCCTGACATTGCCATTTTAACAGGTATAAACGAACAACATCTTGAAAGTTTTAAGAGTATTGAAAATATTAAAAACACCAAGTATGAACTTTTTGAAAACCTTAAAGAAGGGGGAAAGGCTTTCTTTGACGTAAATAACGATATAGGAAAGGAATTATCAGAAAGGTTTACGGGTGAGAAATATCTTGTCGGTGGCAACGACGGAATAGTCAAAGCGACCAACGTTAAAGTTACGCCTGACGGCACTTCGTTCACTCTTTTATTCGATAGTGGTGAAGAAGTTGATTGTTTCACAACACTTATAGGCAAACATTCTGTAAGGAACATACTTTTAGCCGTTTCGGTTGCATATAAGATAGGGATTACGCCTATTGAAATTTCGCTTGGGATAACGCGTTTGCACGCGATAAAGCATAGACTTGAAATCTTGCCTAACAACAAAGGCATAATTCTTATCGACGACAGTTATAACGCAAACACCGACGGGGCAATGAGCGCTCTTGAAACAATGTCGTTATTTGAAGGAAGAAAAATTATAGTTACGCCAGGGCTTGTAGAACTTGGTTCAAATCAAAACGAAATCAATTACAAGTTAGGAAAAGAAATTGCGTCAAAGTGCGACAAATTGATAATTTCAGCAAAACACAATGCAGAAATTTTAATTAGTGGTTTTGTGGACGGTGGTGGCGACAAGTCTAATATAATGTACGCTAACGGGGTTGTTGCAGCCAAAAAGCTTTTAAGCGAAGTTTTAACGGCAGGCGACGTCGTGCTGTTTGAAAACGATTTACCCGATATATACGATTAATGATAAAATTAATTAAAGCACCAAAGTTATTAAAAAACGGAGGTGCTTTTTTATATGAAAAATATTGTTGTAATTTTTGGTGGAAATTCTTGCGAAAGCGACGTATCTATAATCACGGGGGTAATGACGGCGAACGCCCTTGATAAAAATTTATTTTTTGCCGTACCCGTCTACGTCGATAAAGACGGTTGTTTTTACACGGGCAACGAATTATTTGACCTAGATAATTTTAAAGTCATTAAAGAGTTGGACTTAAAAAGAGTGGAGTTTTCCGTTGGGGACAACACGCTATACTATAGAAAAAAGAACAAACTAAAACAGTTTATCAAAGTGGATGCAATAATAAACTGTTGTCACGGAGGCGTGGGCGAAAAAGGTTCTTTATACGGTTATTTTGAAACAATCGGCATACCTATGGCGTCGCCAGGTTTACTTGCGTCGTCAGTTGCAATAGATAAAGTAAATACAAAACGTTATCTTAAAGGAAACGGCGTAAACACGGCAAAGTGGTTATCCATAAAAAACGGTGAATCTGTCGGGCAGGTTGCGCTTGTTGCCGAAGAACAGCTGGGCTATCCTATGATAATAAAGCCTAATACTTTGGGTTCAAGCATAGGAATAAAGGTGGTCTGCAACTTAAAAGAATTTACCGTTGCCGTAATGCAAGCGTTTAAGTACGACGACGTCGTTATCATTGAAGAATTCATTTCTGATGCCACCGAGATTAACTGCGCCGTTTACAAGACGGGCATTGAAACGGTCGTTTCAGAATGCGAACGACCTATGACTACAAATTCGATATTGACGTTTGAAGATAAATATTGTGGTGGGGAAAGAGAATTCCCTGCAAAGATACCAAAAGCGTTATCGGATAAGATTAAGGGCATAACCAAGCGTGTTTACGAAATGTTAGACGCGCGTGGAATAATGCGTTTTGACTTTTTATTAAGCAAAGATAAAATTTATCTAAACGAAATGAATTCCGTTCCAGGCTCTTTAGCGTACTATTTATTATCCAACACTTTCAAGGAATTTAGGTCGGTGTTAACTGAAATTATAACGTCGACTATTATTGAATATAACTCCAAAGCAACGCTTGAGAGAAACTTTAGTAGCAATATTTTGTCGGGCAAATTCAATAAAGGTGGCAAAAACCCTATTTAACGACCAGTTGCGACAAAAGGTGATTAAAAAAGAGTAATATTTCGCATAATCTAAACATATATTTTCTTTGAAATATAAATTCGGAGGGAAAATATGAACACAAGCAGTCAAGCAAATTATGCAGATATGATAGAACTTTCCGTTAAAACTTGTACGGTTACCGAAGTGCCGGCAAAAAAGAAAAGAAGTCGCAAAAAAGCTAATTCGGAACAAATTAAAAAAGCAGTTATTGATACTGTAAATTCTCAAGTAGAACAGCCAAAGCAACAAGAAATTATACCTGCTCCGTTAGAAGATATTGAGAAAAGTGATACGGAGGAGGTTAGAGAATTCGTTCAAAGCATAGCAGAAAAAAACATGGAAGAAAATTCTGCTACTAAAGAAGAAATTGATTTAACAAAAGTTTTTAACGACGATACTACTATTCCAGTTACTCCTGTAACGGTTAAGGATAGACGTTTTAAGCCTTCTTTAAAAAAGAAAGTGATTGCAGGTGTGGTTGCGACCGTAGTTTTGGTCGGAGCGACCGTCGGTGCAGGGATACTTACTGATACTTTAGGGCTTACAACATATTTTGGCGACGTGTTTTATAAGGAAGAAGAAGTGGTATTAAATTATGACGATTACGTTGCCGGTTTGCCTACGTTAAACAGCGATATTACTCTTAAAGACGGCGTCATGAGCGTAACTGCAAAAGGCTCGGTATATTCACCGACACAAGGGGTTATTTCGTCGCTTGTAGAAGAAGATGGAAAGTTTAAGATGGAAATTGTTCACGGCAAAGATTTTAAGACGGTAATTTCCGGACTTGACCACGTTTATTGTGCCGTTAACGAAGAAGTTTACGGCAAAATTCCAGTAGGGTATAGTAATGGAGAAGGTTACACCGTATGTCTTTATTCTGCCGACGGACTTATTACAGATTACGACATTTCGGGGGGAACGGTAGTGTGGAACGTAACCACGAGCACCCCTGACACCGTTAGTTAGCGTGGCTATTTTTAGCAACATAAAGCGAAAAAAAAGAGTGGACGTTGTGGAGAATTCGAAGTTTTTAGTAACTCTTCACCCACTCTTTTTTGCGTTCGGATTATATAATGCCTTATTTGGAAAGTTGTGGTCGTTTTTAGTGTACACTTTGTCGGCGCTAATACACGAAAGTGGCCACGCATTAGTTGCTGGAACTTGTGGATATTCTATAAAAAAATTATCACTTATGCCGTATGGAGCGACACTATCGGGTGATTTTGACGGACTACGTTTTAAGGATGAACTAAAAGTCGTTCTTGCCGGTCCTTTAACAAGTTTTGCCGTCGCCGTATCAATTTGTGCGCTGTGGTGGTTTTTTCCAGAAAGTTATCCCTTTACACAAATTGCTTTTGAAGCAAATCTATCTATTGCAATCGTTAATTTATTCCCTGCAACGCCACTTGACGGAGGTAGAATTTTGTCGGCGTGTAGCAAACAGATTTTTGGCAAAAAAAAGGGGGCTTTTTTGTTAAAAGCAGGAGGCGTTTTTATATCTACTTTTTTAACGGTTGCTTTTATATTTAACTGCGTAAATTCAAAAAACATATCTTCGGTAAATTTTTCGCTACTGTTTTTTTCTGCGTTTATTCTCGTTGGTGTTTTTGGCAAGGCTAAAACAAATTACGAAAGGGCTTTTTTGGGGCTTTCAAAAGATAGCGTTAGGCGTGGCGTAGAAACTGTACGTTTTGCCGTCAGTCTAGATACGACGATAAAGCGCGTGCTATCTATTATTGAAACAAATAAATACAACGAACTTTTCGTCGTTGAAAAAGGTGCGATTATAAGTCAAAAAGAACTGGAAGAAACCATTGTTTCTTGCCCGATATATTACACCGTGGGCGAGTGTTTTAATTTTGATAGAGTAAAGTGAAATAAATCTATTGAAAACTTTTCGCAATCGTGATAAAATGATAAAAAGGAGAAAATTATGGAATATTCAGAACTTATACTTAAAAGACAGAGTTGCAGGAAGTTTTCCGGTGAACCTGTCGATAAATCTTATCTTGAAAAAATGATAGACGAAGCAAGGCTTGCCCCGTCTGCTTGTAATTCTCAACCGTGGTTTTTCTACGGAGTTACAAATCCTGAACTTGTAAAAAAGATAGCCGACTCTTGCAACAAATTAGGTTTTAATCGATTTGCTCAAAAAGCCGGTGCGTTTATCGTCATAGAACAAAAAGAGCCGTCGCTATTAGAAGGCGTAACAAAACTTTTAGGCAACAAATATTTTGCTGATAACGATATCGGTCTTGTAACGGCGCATCTTACGCTGTCGGCATCAAATCTTGGGCTTGAAACTTGCATACTTGGTATGTTTGATAAAAAGGCTGTTGGTGAAATTGTCGGCGCAGACAAAAATGCTACGCTTAAACTTGTAATTGCCGTTGGCTATCCTGGTGAAGATTACGTTTACCGTAAAAAAATAAGAAAAACTACCGAAGAAATTTCTAAATTTTTATAAAAAATAAAAAGACGTGGTTAAAAAATATCCCCGTCTTTTTTGTTTGTAGCAAAAGCCCCGTGCTAAACACGGGACAGTTTGCAATTATTCTGCCTAACGTTAAGCACTCAAAAAAATCGGGAAAAGGATTTAGGAACGATTTTTTATCGTTTCTTTTTCGTCGGCATTGTTTTTTAGTAGCGCATTTGTTTGTAAAAACACATAAAAAGGGGTTTTAGAGTAAAAAATTTGAGATAGTTGTGGTTTTTGCGTGCGTAAAAGCACTACATTTTGTGTGCGCGTATTTATAAATAAAAAATATATAAAAAAAGTGTGAAAAAAGTTTAAAATTAGTGGAAAATCCTTGACAATCAAACACGATAATGATAAAATCTATTAGCACTTTAGCTTCGGCGGGTGTAATTTTTTTGGAAATAAAAGGTGAAAAACATGGCTGCAAAGGGCGCAAGAAACAAAATCACATTAGTTTGTACCGAATGCAAACAGAGAAATTATGATACGTTCAAGAACAAAAAGAACGATCCAGACAGAATTGAAATTAAGAAATATTGCAAATTCTGCCAAAAACATACCGCTCACAAGGAAAGTAAATAGTTTCCTTAATCCGCTAGTTGCGGTAAAAATGAACGGGGGTGTCTAAAATGGAAGATAATAAAAAGTTATCGGCTGATGCTGTAAACGCTAATTCAAAGGCGAATGAAATTAAAGCCACCGATAAAAAGAAGAACAAGAAAAAAGGTAACGGCTTTTTTGCAAAAATAGGAAGAAAGTTAAAAGAAATGTGGTCTGAACTTAAACTCGTTTCTTGGCCAACGTTGCCTAAAGTTATTAAGCAAACGGGCGTTGTACTTGTAGTAGTACTCGCATTTTTGGTGTGCATCGGTTTATTTGACTGGCCGTTAAGTATTGCTCTTCGTTGGATTACAGGTAATTAAGGAGTAGTTATGTCAGTTGATGAAAAGATGGTTGAAGAACCAAAGTGGTACGTAATCCATACCTATTCAAGTTACGAAGCAATGGTTAAGGACAACCTTGAAAAGATTATTGAAAATAATAATCTTCAAAACAAGATTTTCGAAATTGCTATCCCAACTGAAGAAACTATGGAAGAAAAGGCAAACGGCAAAAAGAAGATTTTTGAAAGAAAAAAATTCCCTTGCTACGTCTTTTTAAAAATGCACTTTACAAACGACCTTTGGTATCTTATTACAAACATTAGGGGCGTTACCGGTTTTGTAGGCCCACTCGGCAGACCTATGCCTTTATCTGAAGATGAAGTTATGCGTTTAGGTCTTGCTAAAGTTGCCGTTAACGTAGACTTTACCGTCGGTGATGAAGTTAAGATTATGACTGGCCCACTCGAATCGTTTAGTGGTAAGATTATCGCAATGAATGATGCTACGCAAAAGGTTAAGGTAAACGTTGTAATGTTCGGTAGAGCTACCGACGTTGAACTTGATTACGTTCAAGTTAAAAAGATTGCTGTAGAAGTTAAAGAGGATTCACAACAGTCTATCGAAAGTCAGGAACAGTAATTATATATTATTGTTTAAATAAGTGGGAGTAATATCAAATAATATTTTAACCGGATATTACGCTATAACCACATAATTGGAGGAAAAAACATGGCAAAGAAAGTTACTGCGATTGTAAAACTACAATTACCAGCAGGTAAGGCAACACCAGGCCCTCCTGTAGGTTCTACATTAGGTCCTCACGGTATCAATATCCCTGGTTTTACAAAAGAATTTAACGCAAAGACTCAAGATCAAGCAGGTCTTATTATTCCAGTAGTAATGACCATTTATCAGGACCGTTCTTTCACGTTCGTATTAAAGACGCCACCTGCAGCCGTTCTTATTAAGAAGGCTTGTGGTATCGACACAGCATCTGCTGCGCCTAACAAAACGAAGGTTGCAAAGATTACAAAAGCGCAGGTAGAAGAAATCGCAAAGATGAAGATGCCTGACCTTAACGCTACATCTATTGAAGCTGCTATGAGCATGATTGCTGGTACGGCAAGAAGTATGGGCGTAGAAGTAGTAGACTAACGGTTATATATTTAGTGGGAGAGTTTTACTCGTCATTACCACAAGGAGGATTTTTAAATGAAACACGGAAAAAAATATATCGACAGCGTTAAGACTATCGATAAAACAAAATTATACGAAGCAAAAGAAGGTATGGACTTAGTTGTAAATACTTCAAAGGCTAAGTTTGATGAAACTATTGAATTACACGTTAGACTTGGCGTTGATCCAAAACAAGCTGACCAACAGGTAAGAGGCGTTATCGTTCTTCCTAACGGTACTGGTAAAGACGTTAAAGTTTTAGTTCTTGCTAAAGGCGAAAAGGCTGATATCGCAAGAGAAGCTGGCGCAGACTTCGTAGGCGCTGAAGAAATGGTTCAAAAGATTCAAACTGAAAACTGGTTCGATTACGACGTAATCATCACCACCCCCGATATGATGGGTTTGGTTGGTAGAATCGGTAAGGTTTTAGGTCCTAAGGGCTTGATGCCTA
>JAZNVV010000045.1:0-29415 GCA_045593005.1 Christensenellaceae bacterium
TATATGCAGTCACTTAAAGAATTATATAAAATAGGCATAGGTCCCTCCAGTTCACATACGATAGGACCACAAAAAATAGCAGAATTTGCGCGCGAAAAATTTCAATCTGCTGACAAGCTTAAAGTCGTTTTATACGGCTCACTTGCGCTTACGGGTAAAGGACACGGAACTGATACCGTCTTAAAAAAGGTGCTTGAAGATAAGGTTGAAATTGAATTCAACACTATGCAAAAAGATTTGCCCCACCCAAACACAATGCGAGTGATTGCTTATAAAGATAACCTTCAAATAGGCGAATTTTTGGCTGAAAGCATAGGTGGTGGTAGCGTAAAAATTGAAGGTACGGAATTTATAACGCCAAAAAACGTTTATGCGCTTAACACTTTTAACCAAATAAAGCAATATTGCACGAATAATAAAATAAGACTGTACGATTACGTTTACGAAACGGAGCCGGAAATTAAAGACTATCTAAAACGCATTTGGTCGGTTATGAAAGAAAGCGTTGAAAGGGGCTTAAAAAAGGACGGCTTATTACCTGGTGGATTACACGTAGCAAAAAAGGCAAAATATATTTACCAAAGCGACGATATTTTTGTTAGAGATTCTCTTTTACGAAATAAATTGACTTGCGCATACGCCTTGGCTGTCGCAGAAGAGAACGCCGACAACGGTCTTATTGTAACTGCCCCGACCTGTGGTGCGGCAGGCGTATTACCTGCAGTTTTATATTATGCGTATAAAAACGAGCACGTCGGCGAAGACGTTATAATAAACGCGCTGGCAACGGCAGGACTAATAGGAAATTTAGTAAAAACAAACGCTTCAATCAGTGGTGCAGAATGTGGTTGCCAAGCAGAAATCGGGACGGCTTGTTCAATGGCTGCAGCAGCGATAGCAGAAATGTTTAATTTATCGATTGACCAAATCGAGTGCGCTGCAGAAGTTGCTATGGAACACAATTTAGGGTTAACTTGTGACCCGGTTTTAGGTTTAGTACAAGTTCCTTGCATTGAAAGAAACACTATGGCAGCAATGCGCGCGTTCGATTCCTTTTGCGTGGCATACTATCTTGCGCCTATGCGCAAAATTCCGTTTGACGTCATTGTTAAGACTATGTACGAAACAGGCAAAGACTTAAATAATAAGTATTTAGAAACTGCCCGTGGTGGTATTGCAAAGCATTATAATTTAGATAAATAATAAAAATTACAATAAAAAAAGTCCTCTCGTTTGAGAGGGCTTTTTTGTTTGTTTATTAGTTACCGATAGAACCGCCACTTGCGAAAATTGTTTGACCAGAAACCCAGCTTGAATCTTCAGTAGCAAGGAATTCTACAACCGTAGCAATTTCATCAGGATCACCTAAACGTTGTGCAGGAATACCCTTAATCATTCTGCTAAGAATTTCTTCACCAACGGCACGCATCATTTCCGTATCGATATAACCAGGAGCAACACAGTTCATACGAACGTTCTTTCTGCCTAATTCTTTAGCCATAGTACGTGTAAAGCCTTGGAGTGCAGCCTTTGTTGCAGCGTAGTTTGCTTGACCAGGATTACCCATTAACGACGTAGAAGAAATGTTGATAATTGAACCACTTTCTTGTTCTCTCATTAAAGGAACAACATATTTACAAAGATTGTAAACACCATTTAAGTTGATGTTGATAACAGCATGCCAATCATCATCCGTCATTTTGTGGAAGATTTTATCTCTTGTAATACCTGCATTGTTTACAAGAACGTCTACTCTACCAAACTTGTCTACTACTTTTTGAACTGCTTCGCCAACAACTGCTGTGTCAGCAACGTTACATTGAATTGCAATAACCTTTTCGCCAGAAGGGTCAATTTCAAGCGCAGTTTTTTCTGCTGTAGCAATGTCCCATTCTAAAATAGCTACGCCTGCTGCTTCTTCTTCAAAAAAGCGTTTTGCAATAGCTTTACCGATACCTTTACCAGCACCAGTAACGATACAATATTTGCCTTTTAAATTTCTCATAAAATATTCTCCTTATTTATTATTTATATTATTTACAGAGCATATCGCTCCTAATTGTTCCATGTTTTTAACTTCATCTTCGCTATAACCAAGCGAAAGTAAAACCTCAACAGTATGCGTTCCATTTGCTGGAACTGGCTCAATCGGACAAGGTGTAGCCGAATTCATTTCAATAGGAGAAGTCGGCATTATATCTTTATGACCGTTTGGATATTCAATATGGTCGATAAATCCATTTGCCCAAGCCTGTTCGTCGGTAGAAACGTCCTTAAAATGCCCCATTTTTACAAGTGGCAAGTCTAAACTCTTTGCAAGTTCAACCCACTCGGTTGAAGGCTTTGAAAGGAATGCTTGATAAAAATAATCGTAATATGCGTAACGGTTATCCCAAAACTTATCTGGCGTGAAACGTGGGTCCGTATCTAATTCAGGATGACCGATAAGTTTGTGGTATTTTGGAATATTAACCGGAGCGTTGCCGAGCGCAAAATAAATCCATTCCCCATCAGCGCATTTGTAACAGCCCTCTCTTGGTCCGTTATCTACACGATTATACGGATAATTACGGCCAAAAGGTGGCTGGGACATTATTACCATAGTCCCCATACAGAATATACCGTTGTGATAAAGTGTTGAAGTTACGTAATCGCCCGTGCCCGTTGACGTACGTCTAAATAAAGCCGCGCAAATTTCAGCGAGCAATAGATAGCCTGACGCCGTGTCGCCAACACCGATAGGTGCGGCAACTGGGAAGTAATTATCTGTAACGGTAGCCATATCGCGCAAGAACCCACTTCTTGCCCAAAAAGCAACCGTATCGTAGGCTTGATTATTCGCTTCAGGTCCCTTTTCGCCGTAACCAAGTATGGCTGCATACACAAGTTTTGGATACTTGTCTTTAATATCGTCGTAAAAAATACCTAATCTCTTTAACGCATCAACGCGAAGGTTTGTAATAAAGACGTCGGCGCTATCAAGAAGTTTAAAGAAAACCTCTTTCCCTTTTTGCGTTTTAAGATTTACTGAAACGTGCTTTTTACCTATATTATAAATGTCGAATATCGGATTTTCCTCTTCAGAAAAACGTTTTAAATAGCCTGCGCCCGAAACACGCCAACTATCACCAGAAAGTGTCTCTACCTTAATTACTTCTGCACCGAGGTCAGCTAGAAGTCTTGCCGTAACAGGCGCCGCAACAAAAGTCGATAATTCTACAACGCGAACGCCGGCTAAAGGACCACTCATTATTTTCTCTCCTTTTATAAACAATTCACTAGCAAATTATTATTAAAAATTGATGTCTATAAATTTTTGCAAAAAAACCCTAACCGTCCGTTAGGGCTTTTTTTATTTGTTATTTACGGAGATTTTCGATAAGTGTAGTAACGCCTTGACCACCACCACAGCAAGATGAGAATAAGCCGTATCTACCACCACTACGAGCAAGTTCCTTCATACAGAACATACCGATACGAGCGCCTGATGCACCGTTAGGGTGACCGAAAGAAATTGCACCACCGTTAGGGTTCCATTTTGCTTGGTCAATAGACATACCACTTTGATCTTCCATTTCCTTAATAACAGAAAGGTTTTGAGCAGCAAAAGCTTCGTTACATTCAAATACGTCAATGTCTTTAACCGTAAGACCTGCACGTTTGATAGCAAGAAGGTTAGAATATGCAGGGCCGATACCCATAAGACGAGGTTCAACACCTATGTCAGCGCCTACAACCCAACGAGCATATGGTTCATAGCCAAGTTCTTTTGCCTTTTCAGCCGTCATCATCATAACAAATGCAGCACCGTCGTTAAGACCTGATGCGTTACCAGCAGTAGTAACAGAATTTTCCGTTCCACGAACAGCACGAAGTTTTGCAAGAACTTCCATCGTTGTAGAAGGACGGAGATGTTCGTCAGCGTCAACGATAATTTCTGGAGTCTTTTTAGTTGCTGGGATAACTACAGGAACGATTTCTTCCTTAAAATAGCCCTTATTTGTAGCAGCAGCTGCTCTCATTTGGCTACGAACGGCAAATTCGTCACATTGTTCACGTGTAATGCCCCACTTTTGTGCCATAACGTCAGAAATTTCAATCATAGAAATACATTGTGCAGGGTCAGCGTGGATAATAGGAATAATCTTTTGTGGGCCAAGTCCCTTGTAAGGTTCTACAGTTGTAGAATACTTTACAACAGCGTTACTATGAGATTCCATACCACCAGCAATTACAACGTCCGCACAGCCTGCAAGAATTTTCCAAGCGGCGTGGTTGATAGCGTCGATAGCAGAACCACATTGCATTTCAACAAAAGATGCTGACGTTTCAATAGGAAGACCTGCTGCCATACTTATGTAACGAGCTGGGCTCCATGACTTTGAACAGGTTGCAGCAGAACCACACATTACAGAATCTACTTTGCCACCCTTTTCAAGAATTTGTGTTTTTGCCACTAATGCCTTAACGGTCATTGCCGCAAGGTCAGCAGAGGCAATAGTTCTAAGCGCGCCACCCATTTTACCAAAAGGTGTACGCATGCCATCTACAAATACTACTTCACGCATTGTTTTTACTCCTTAATATTTTAAAATTTAATTGCGTTTAGGTTTTAAACCTTTTAACTTTTTTAAAATATCACAAAAAACATTGTTTGTCAATATATAATCTAATTTTTATAATACAATTATAAGCAAAACAGTCTTTATTTTTCTGTAAAAACGCTAACTTTACTTCATTTAAAAACGAAAATGTATTTATTTTGGCATAATATGAACTATAATAATGCATTTTCATTGTTTTATTTGCTATTTTTCAATAAACGCAAGCGTTACTTGACAAATGCAAGTATTTAATGCTTTTTTTTTACTTTTACTATTTACTTAAACAAACATATTTGTTATAATGGCTATGAAAAGATGCTTTGCTATAAAATCGTTAAATACCCATCTGATTTTAATCAATCATCTTGTAAATTTTTTTAAAAATTTTTAAGGAGAAATTATATGGACAAACCTTTGTCGGGAATAAAAGTTTTAGAATTATCAACTTTCGTTGCTGCTCCAGCTTGCACCCGTTTATTAGCAGACTTGGGTGCAACGGTTATCAAGGTTGAACACCCTAAAGGTGACGCTTGGAGATTGACCGGTATTAGTTATCTTCCACGTCGTTTTTCTGAACAAGACAACCCTGTGTTTGATATTTACAACGCAGGCAAAAAGCATATCGCTTTAAATTTAAAATCAGCAGAAGGTATGGCTGTTTTTCACAAATTATTGAGCGAAAGCGACGTTTTTGTTACTAACACAAGACCGCAGTCGTTAAAAAAATTAGGACTTTCGTACGAAGACCTTAAAGAAAAATACCCAAGATTAATTTACGGTATTGTACTTGGCTACGGTGAAAAGGGCCCTGACGCTCAAAAACCAGCTTTCGATACTACTGCTTTTTGGGCAAGAACGGGCTTTATCCGTGATTTAGCAATCGCTGGCGAACATTATAAGCCTATCTATCCACCTTCAAGCGTGGGCGATACGTTTACTGGAACTTTGTTGATGGGCGAAATTTGCGCAGCATTATACCGTCGTTTAATAACTGGCAAGGGCGACTTCGTACGTTCTTCACTTTACCACAACGGTATCTTTGCTATGGGAACAATGACGGTTACCACGCAAAGACCTTATGGTCAAGTATTCCCTAAAGACAGACCTACGCACGCCACTGTCGGTGGATATTTTAAGTGTGCTGACGACGACTATATGTACATTGCTGTCGGCAACGTAGAACATACCCTTCCAGCAATGTGTAAGGCTATTGATAGACTTGACTTGCTTGAAGACCCTGTATTTACTACGGCGTTAGGTCGTTGGGAAAATCGTTATAAATATTATCAGATATTTGAAGATGCTTTCTTAAAAAAGACCTTGCCTGAATGGTTAAAAATTGGCGAAGAACTTGATATTCCTATGATTAGAATGAACCACTTTGCCGACGTTTCTGAAGACGAACAGGCTTGGGCAAATGGTTATTTAGAACACGTAGAATTTGCAAACGGCAACGTTGAAGTTATGCCAAGAAGTCCTATTGAAATGGATTCGGTTGGTGAACTTAAAACTGTTCCTGCCGACAAAGTTGGTGCAAACACTAAAGAAATTTTGTTAGATTTAGGCTATTCTGAAGAACAAATTAAAAAAATGACCGACGAAGGTTCGGTTGTATAAAAAATTAAAACGAATTTGAATAAATTATTATAAGGAGAAAAAATTATGGAAATTCGTACAGTTGCAGTTATTGGCGGTGGTTTAATGGGAAGACAAATCGCATTAAACACAGCAATCTACCCTTATGAAGTATACTTAACCGACAGCAATCCTGAAGTTTTAAAAAAGGTTGCCGACTGGGAAGAAGAATATTTAGCAGGTAGAATTACAAAGGGCAGAATGACCGAAGAACAAGTTGCAGGCATTAAATCACGCTTTCATATTGTTCCAACCACGGAAGAAGCCGTTAAAAATGCTGATTTAATTATCGAAGCTGTTTTAGAACGTAAAGACATTAAGGAAATTGTTCTCACTCAAGCAGCAAAATACGCAAGAGAAGACGCTATTATCGCTACAAACTCAAGCTATATGCCATCTTCTATGTTTAAGGACATTATTCCTAATCCATCACGCTTATGTAACCTTCACTACTTCAACCCAGCATTAGTTATGAAGTTAACTGAAATTGCAAGGGGCGAACACACTTCTGATGAAACGGTTAAGGCTGTTTTCGACTTCTCTCTCAATACGGGCAAAAAGCCAGTTATTGTAAACAAGGAAATCGACGGATTTATCGTAAATCGTATTCTTTCAGCAATTTACAGAGAAGCGCGTTGGTTGGTTGAAGAAGGCTACTGCTCTTACCAGGATTTAGACACAGCTTGCGAATTCGGCTTATCTCACCCTATGGGACCATTTAGACTTAACGACTTAACCGGTTTAGATTTAACCTTTGATATCTTAAAGAGCATGTATGAAAAGACTGGTGAAAAACCTGTTGGCTACGACTTATATAAAGGATTTGTAGAAAAAGGTTGGTGTGGTCAAAAGACTGGCCGTGGTTTCTACGAATATACAAAGAAATAATTTTCAATTAACATTAAAAAATATAGCACCATAATTTTTGGTGTTATATTTTTTTCAAATGATTATTTTTTAAATTAATTTTTTTAATTATTATGGTGTTATCATGGATTGTGAAAAACTACTTTCTACTATAGACAACTTGGAAGAAGAATATTTAACTTTCTTAAAAGAGGTATGCGATATCGAAAGCCCTACCGATTATAAAGTAGGTGTTGATAACGTTGGCAAATATTTTATTGAAAAAGCCAAACAAAAAGGCTGGCTTGTTGAAGTTAATAAACAAGAAGTTTCAGGAAACCCGATTTGTATTACTATGAATCCAGACGCAACATTGCCTGCCGTTTGTTTTTCTGGTCATATGGATACGGTTCACCCTCTTGGTGCTTTTGGCGATAACCCTACAAGAATTGACGGGGATATCGTCTACGGTCCTGGCGTAATTGACGACAAAGGTGGCATTGTTGCAGGCTTTATGGCAATGGACGCGCTTGATCGCTGTGGTTTTATTGATAGACCTATTAAACTTATTCTTCAAAGCGACGAGGAAAACGGCAGTAGATTTAGTAATAAAACTACCACTCATTTTATGGCTGAAAAAGCAAAAGGGTGTATTGCTTTTTTAAATGTGGAAGTATATATAAAAAATTTCATATTTATTGCAATGAAAGGCATTAAAAAGTACGAATATGAAATCACGGGCAAATCAGTTCATTCCTGTAATTGTTATTCAGGCAAAAGTGCAATTTTAGAAGCGGCGCACAAAATTATTGAACTTGAAAAATTTAAGGACGGAAATTCAATCACTTGTAACTGTGGTTTAATAAATGGTGGAGTGGCTGAAAACACCGTTCCAGATAAATGCGTATTTACTGCTGATTTTAGATTTAAAAATAACGCTCAAGCCGAAATTGTTGAAAATGTTGCAAAAGAAATTGCTGAAAAATCTTTCGTTGATGGAACTACTTGCAAATTAACGCTTAAAAGCTGGCGTTACTGTATGGAACGTACTGAACAGAATGAACAGCTTTTTAATAAGATAAAAGAAATTTATAAATCTTGTAATCTTCCTGACGTTGTAGCATTAGAATCAAACGGCGCAGGAGATGCTGCAGATATGACGCAAGCTGGCATACCTTGCTTGGACGGATTTGGAACAGAAGGTGGTAAACTTCATACCGTAGATGAATTTATGTATAAACGTTCATTAAAAGAATCTGCAAAAAGATTAGCAACCGTAGCATACTTTATTAAATAAAATTTTAATCAAAAAATGTTTTCTTATAAAAAGAGCTAAAGTCTATCTAAATGCAAGCGACAAAATTATCGAACTTGAAAACTTTACTCAAATGTTTATTAAAAATATTACAAAAAACAACAAAAAGCCCCACGATTGACGTGGGGTTTTATTGTTTTTTGGTCGTTTTTAAGGCAAACGGTGGCGCGAAAGTCGACCATTTTCACGGGGTATCTAATGTCATTTCCTTTTTTAGCACCTTGCCTGTAACTGCATCACGGTAGGTCAAATAGTATCCTTCTTGTGAAGAAAAAGCCGACGCTGGAACAAAATCTGCATACTCTAAAACTTCTGAATATTTTAACGTGTTTGCTTTTACGGCGTAGCAAACGTACGTCGGCACGCCGTCATTATTTATCGTGCCTAAATACCATTCTTTTTCTTCGTTCATTTTATAAAAGGTGCTGTTAGGTACTATTTTTGTTAAATTTTTTTCTATAATTTTTTGTGCAATATTTCCACAATTTTTTACGTAGAAAGGGACTTCGTTTGGCTTATTAAGGACATAATCATCTTTTGGTGGGCAAGTTTTGCTTTCTTCTTTTTCTTGCTTAACACACGTGTCCTCTTTAAGGCAAGCATCTTTATTGCTATTCGTTTCCCGTTCATAAAAACCCTCTTGCAAATAATAATTTTCTTCTGCTATTTTTTCGTCGTCGTAAAAATAATTATCTGCTTGAACGTAGTTTACATAGCGTACGCTTGTCGTCGCAACAACGTAACTTTTATCACTTACAGTTGCCGTTATAACTACGTCTATATCATCAAAATTTTCATCACAACCAAAAGTAATTTTGGCGCTAACGAAAAAGTTGCTTTCTATCTTTTTATCTAATAATTTGCCCGACTTGTTTAATACGTTTACACAATATTCGCCGTCCGGTAACGACGCCAACCTATTAACAAAACAATTTACGACTGCCGTGGTGTTTTCTGCCGTAACGGAAACTACCCCGATTGAGTTTTTAAGTTTGTCGCCTTCAACGGCTTTTAGTGAATAAACTCTCTTAAAAAAAGGCATACTTCCTCCAAAGCAGGCATACCTGCATAATAGTATATGACGATAGGTAGCGAAAAAAATATATAAAAAGATTTGTTTTTATCGATTTTAGGAAAAAAATTTGTATATGACTTTACAATTTTAAATTTAACTGTTATAATGTAACTTGTAATATTAAGGTGTTAACTTATAATTGTTCACTTTAATTAAAGTTTAGGTCAAAATAAGGCTAAATATTAGCCCACTAAAATAAAGGAGAATTTGCTATGACTAACAACAAAAAAATTCTTGCTTTTGTAGAAGAAAGCAAAGCGCTTTGCAAACCTGCTAACGTAGTATGGGTTGACGGTAGCGAAGCCCAGCTCGAAGAATTAAGAGCACAGGCTGTTGCAAACGGTGAAATTGTTAAACTTAATGAAGAATTATTACCAGGTTGCTACATCAGTCGTTCAAATCCTAACGACGTAGCAAGAGTTGAAGGCAGAACATTTATCTGCACGAAGAAAAAAGAAGACGTATATCCTATCAATAACTGGATGGAAACTTCTGAAGCTTACAAACTTTTGAACGCTATTTACGACGGCGCTATGAAGGGTAGAACAATGTACGTTGTTCCTTACAGCATGGGCCCAGTAGGTTCAAAATTCTCTAAAGTTGGTATCGAAATTACTGACTCTATCTACGTAGTATTAAACATGGCTATCATGACTAGAGTTGGCAAAAAGGTATTAGACGTTTGTGGTGAAGACGGCGATTTCGTTAAGGGATTACACTCTTATGCAGAAGTTGACGCTGAAAAGAGATATATTGCACACTTCCCAGAAGATAATATGATTATGTCAGTTAACTCTAACTACGGTGGTAACGTATTACTTGGTAAAAAGTGTTTCGCATTAAGAATTGCATCTTGGCTTGGTAAAAACGAAGGCTGGATGGCTGAACACATGCTTATTTTAGGTATTGAAAAGCCAAATGGCGAAATCAAGTACGTAACGGGTGCTTTCCCATCTGCTTGTGGTAAAACAAACCTTGCAATGCTTATTCCACCAAAAGAATATGCTGAAAAAGGTTATAAAACTTGGTGCGTAGGCGACGATATCGCTTGGATCAGAGTTGGTGACGACGGTAGACTTTGGGCTATCAACCCAGAAAACGGTTTCTTTGGCGTTGCTCCTGGTACTTCTATGAAGTCTAACCCTAACGCTTTAATTTCTACACAAAAAGACACAATCTTCACGAACGTAGTTCACGACCTCGACAACAACACAGTTTGGTGGGAAGGTATGGGAACACCTGCTCCAAAGAACGCTATCGACTGGAAGGGCAACAAGTGGACGGAAGATATGGTTGACGCTGACGGTAAGAAGATTAAGGGCGCTCACCCTAACTCAAGATTTACTTCACCTACAGTTAACTGTCCTTGCCTCTCTTCTGAATTTGAAGCTCCTAACGGCGTTCCTGTTTCTGCTATCATCTTCGGTGGTAGACGTGCTAAAACTGCTCCACTCGTATATCAATCAACCGATTGGGAAAACGGTGTATTCGTAGGCTCTATTATGGCATCTGAAACGACGGCTGCTGCTGTTGGCGCTGTTGGCGTAGTAAGACGTGACCCTATGGCAATGAGACCATTTATCGGCTACAACTGTGGTGACTACTTTAAGCACTGGCTCGATATGGGCAAAAAGATCCCTAATAAGCCACTCATCTTCAACGTTAACTGGTTCAGAACGGATGATGAAGGTCACTTTATCTGGCCTGGTTTCGGTGATAACCTCCGTGTTCTTGACTGGATTATTAGCCGTTGCGAAGGCAAGGTTGATGCAAGAGAAACTGCTATCGGTTACATTCCATATGCAAAAGATATCAATATTGAAGGTTTAGACAATATTACTGTTGACACAGTTGAAGGTCTTCTCTCTGTTGATAAAGACATGTGGCTTAAAGAAGCAGATGGTATTGAAGAATTCTATAAAGAACTCGGCGATAGAGTTCCTGAAGAACTTTATAACCAACTTGCTAAACTTCGCGCTAACCTTTCTAAATAATTTATCAAATTACAGCCCGATTAATTTCGGGCTGTTTTTTTGTTGATAAAAATACTATAAAATTAAAAACAAAATTTCCCACAAACATAGTGGGAAATTTTTTATTATTTGTAATAATTTTGTTTTATTTAATAAAACCGAGCAAAATAAGATGTATTTCGCCAGCACTTTCGCTAAATATTAAAATAAAAGGCTATGGAGCAATTTTAGACTGGTAAGCATTTATGCGCTTTGACGTGAAAAACGCAAGAAAAACGCTTATTCTTGCAAGGGCGCATACGCTCTCGTCTGTAACCGAGCAAAATAAGATGTATTTCGCCAGCGTTTTTCCGTCAAATACCATTATAAAATTGAGTAATAGCCAAATAAAAAAGACCTGCAAAAATGCAAGTCTTTTTGTAAACAAATTATCTCTTTGAGAATTGTGGAGCACGACGTGCTTTCTTTAAGCCGTACTTCTTTCTTTCCTTCTTTCTTGAATCTCTCGTTAAGAATCCTTCTTTTTTAAGAGCTGGTCTTAAAGATTCGTCAGCTTCAAGTAACGCTCTTGAAATACCGTGTCTGATAGCGCCTGCTTGACCTGTGTAGCCACCACCACAAACGTTAACTAAAACGTCGTATTTTGTTAAAGAGTCTGTAAGAACGAGTGGTTGTCTAACGATAAGTTTTAACGTTTCAAGACCGAAATATTCGTCAATAGACTTTTTGTTGATAACGATAGAACCGTCGCCACCTGGTACTAAACGTACTCTTGCGATAGCGCTCTTTCTTCTACCTGTTCCCCAATATTGAACTTTCTTTTTAGATGCAGTCTTTGCCATGTCGCTCTACTCCTTATTTAACTAATTCCAAAACTTCAGGTTTTTGTGCTTCGTGCTTGTGTTCAGCGCCTTTGTAAATTTTGCACTTTTTAAGCATTTTTGCACCTAAACTGTTTTTAGGTAACATACCTTTAATTGCTTCGTAAACTGCTACGTCTGACTTCTTTTCAATTAAAGTTTTGTAAGTTACTTCCTTTAAACCACCAACGTGACCTGTGTGGTATCTGTAAAGTTTTTTGTCAAGTTTTTTACCAGTTAATACAATTTTGTCTGTATTGATAACGATAACGAAATCGCCTGTGTCAACGTGTGGTGTGAACGTAGGCTTGTTTTTACCTCTTAATATTGCTGCAACCTGTGATGCAAGTCTACCGAGTGGCATATCGGTTGCGTCAACTACATACCATTTTCTTTCTACACTTTCTGCTGTTGCCATGTAGGTTTTCATAGTAATATCTCCTTAAATTCTATTTGTAAAAAAGTTATGCACGGATCGGGGGGCTAGTCCTTACCATACGAACTTTTCCTTATAAACGCCATATTATAATAAATTATAAAACTTTTTATGTCAAGCGTTTTTTCGGCTTTTTTCACAGTTTTTCCTTATCTTTTAAAGGTTTTTTGCATTTATAAATGTTTTTTACAATATATTGTGTGTACATTTCATTTATACACAACTGATTTTAGTGTTAAACCCTTTGCTGGCATAGTCGCAACAAAGTTGACCTTTTCCCCCGTAAAAAAAGCGTCTTCTATATCGCTCACGCTAATTTTACCGTCTAGATAGGCTTTTACTGCGCCGGCAATCATTCGTACCATATTGTACAAAAATCCGTTGCCTGTAATTTCCATATCAACTCGGTCGTCAATTTTATAAAATTCTATTGAATAAACCTTTCGCACCGTAGTCATAACGTCGGTATCCGATTTAGAAAAACACTTAAAGTCGTGCTCTCCAACGATAACGGACGCTATTTCTTTTGCCTTTTTTACGTCAAACGCATCAACTCTTGTAGAAAATCTTTCGTAAGTTGGACGAACAACGTCCGATATGTAAAAAGAATAGACGTAAGTTTTTTCTTTTGCTGAATATCTTGCATGAAAATCATCTTCAACAAGCGCTGACGAAATCACGCTGACGTCGCTTGGTAAAAAAGTATTTAACGCATAAGCAAATTTTTCGGGTGGGATTGTCGACGTGGTGTCAAAATGTGCAACTTGCCCCTTGGCGTGAACACCACTATCCGTCCTACCACTACCGGTTACACGTACGGTTTCGCCAGTCAACTTATATACGGCTGTTTCTATTTCACCTTGCACCGACCTGCCGTTTGGCTGAACTTGCCAACCACAAAAAGACGTGCCGTCGTATTCAACTGTCAGTTTAATTCTCATAACACACCTTTTGGTAGCATTTCATACCACCGTTGCCTTAAAACATAACCTTTTTATAGTCCGTTAAACAGTAAGCATATACTAACTATAAGCCCTGCCGTTAATATCGTTCCGATTAAATCTCTAAAAGTTAAACTTTGCTTTTTATACTTCGTTCTACCCTTTGCCCCAGCGTAACAACGCGCTTCCATAGCGTCGGCAAGTTCGTCTGCACGACGGAAAGAACTTATAAGTAACGGTATTAAAACGGGAACTAGCGATTTTGCTTTTTTGAAAATATTTCTACTTTCAAAATCAGCGCCCCTTGCTTTTTGCGCCTTTATAATTCTATCCGTTTCTTCCATAAGCGTAGGAATATAACGGAGGGCAATACTCATAATAAGGGCAAATTCGTGAGCAGGGAATTTAATTACTTTTAATGGAGAAAACAAACTCTCTATTGCGTCGGCAAGTTCAACTGGCGTCGTTGTAAGGGTTAAAAGCGACGTCCCCATAACTATAAGGGTAATTCTTAAAACGATAAACGCAGCCTTTTTTAAGCCTATATCGGTAATGACGATTGCGCCCCACTCTAAAAGAACGTTCCCCTGCTTATTGAAAAATATTTGTATCACAGCCGAAAATACGGCAAAAAATAGAATAAGCTTTATACTTCTTAAAACCTTTAAGAAAGGAACTTTTGCAAAAATGCACGCTAAAACAACGTAAGCAAACGACGCTAAAAAGCCCCAAAAATAAAACTCTTTCACTAAAAATACTGCGACAATATACGCTATTGAAAGCAATATTTTTATTCTGGCGTCCATTTTATGAACGAAGGATGAAACGGGATAGTATTGACCAAAGGCTACGTCTTTCATACGCCCACCTCCTGCAAAAGACCTGCAATAAAGCCGTCCTCCGTCAAATCGCTGTCAACGTTGATGCCTAAACTTGAAAGCCTTTCCGTTAAATATGCCGTAAGTGGTAATTCAAGCCCAGCGCTTAAAATGGCATCTTTGTTAGAAAAAACCTCTTTCGGCGTGCCGAAAGCAACAACTTTACCACCGTTCATAACGGCTACTTTATTACAATGCTCAGCAACAATATCCATATCGTGCGAAACAATTATTATAGTTTTAACAAAGTCGTTATGGACTGCGTGAAGAAGATTTAATAAATCCTCTTTTCCACGTGGGTCAAGCCCAGCGACAGGTTCGTCTAAAACTAAAATTTCAGGACGGGTAACCAACACACCGGCAATAGCAACACGTCGCTTTTGTCCACCCGATAAATCAAACGGCGACTTGTCGGCAACCTCAAAATAATTAAGCCCTACGATTTCAAGCGCAGATTTTACAGCCGATTTTACGTCCTGTTCGTTAATTTCTGGATAAAAGTTTTTAAGACCAAACGCTACGTCTGCAAAAACGCTTTCTGCAAAAAGCTGGTATTCAGGATATTGAAAAACCATTCCCACCTTTGCTCGAAGTGATTTAAAATCGCATTTTTTATCGGTTAAATCGTAATCGCCTATAACTATGCTACCACTATTTTTTTGAATTTTAATAAGTCCGTTAAGGTGCTGAACAAGTGTCGATTTACCACTACCCGTTTTGCCGATAACGGCTAAAAAATCACCTTCGTTTACCGTAAGGTCAATTCCGTTTAACGCGTCGCTTTTGAATTTTGATTTAATATCGTAACTATACTTTAAGCCTTTGGTAACAATTTGCATAATTCATCCCCCAAAGTCTTTCCGTCTAAAACGTTTTCACTAATATTAACGCCTTTTTTGCGTAATGCGTGGGCAATTTTCGTTGCCAACGGTATCGCCAAACCGTACCTTTGCAACTCTTCACCGTGCGCAAAAATTTCAGCAGGCGTACCCATTAACGCAATTTTACCATTGTCTAACACGACCACCTTATCGGCGTAAACAATTTCTTCCATATAATGCGTAATATCGATAATTGTCATGCCTTTTTCTTTATTTAACTTGTTGACAACCGACATAACTTCACGCCTGCCAACAGGGTCAAGCATAGCAGTTGATTCATCTAATATTAATACTTTTGGCATAATGGCAAGAACACCTGCAATAGCAATCCTTTGTTTTTGCCCACCAGAAAGTTTTGTCGGAGTAGAGTGACGGAATTGTTGCATACCAACCGTGTCTAGAGCAAAATCAATTCTTTTACCTATTTCTTCCCTATCAATCCCTAAATTTTCAGCGCCGAAAGCAATATCGTCCTCAACGATAGATGCTACAAGTTGATTGTCAGGATTTTGAAAGACGACGCCAACAGTTTTTCTCACGTCGAAAAGTCTATCCGTATCTTTTGTGTTAATACCGTCGACAAAAACGTCGCCCTCCGTTGGCTGAAGCAGACCATTAAAAAGCCTAGCAAGTGTAGACTTGCCCGACCCGTTATGACCTATAACAGCAACGAATTCACCTTCGTTTACTTCAAGCGACACATTATCTATCGCCGTCGCATCACTTGTATAACGGTACGTTAAATTTTTAGCAGTTAAAATCGACATTGCATCTCCTAAAAAGTCTCTTTATCTAATAATTTTACCACAAAATAACAACCGTAGCAACTAAACGATAAAACTTTTAATTTTTTGAACTTAAAAAATAAAGAATATTGTATTTAAAAATTACTTAAAATAATAATAAAACGTTGTTCACAAGCTTTTCGCCTTAAATTAACTTTTTATCCTTTCAAACGCATAACATAATGACGTACGGTTTTTGAAATTTTTATAAACTTTATTGTTTTATTGTAAAAATTTTTGAAAAATTTTTCTTATTGACTTATTTTAAGCTTTAAGTATATAATAATATTAACAATTATTAACCATTTTAAAAAACTTATAAGTTTAAGTTTTCTATTAGACAAGTGTTTTTTTAACGCTAATATATAATTTATAAGTAGTTTTTATTAAAATCAAAAAACACATATGTCGGTTTTATCCACATACACGTCGTCTTTTTTCTCTTAAAAAAGTTTTATTATATTACAATGAAAACAAAAGGCGCGTCTTTTACCTTAATAAACGTGAGGAATATAAAATGAGCACAAAATTAACTATTGACGGCAATACAGCTGCCAGCCACGTCGCATATGCCTTTTCGGAAGTAGCGGCAATTTATCCTATCACACCATCTTCCCCTATGGCAGAAATTGCTGACGAGTGGTCTGCGCAAGGCAGGGTTAATATGTTCGGTCAAAAACTTCGCCTTGCACAAATGCAATCGGAAGGTGGCGCAGCAGGTGCTGTTCACGGCGCTTTAGTTGCAGGCGCATTGACAACGACTTACACGGCAAGTCAGGGACTTTTACTTATGATTCCTAATATGTATAAAATTGCCGGCGAATTATTACCCACCGTCTTTCACGTAAGCGCAAGGGCGATAGCGTCGCATGCGCTCAATATTTTTGGCGACCAAGCAGACGTTATGGCTTGCCGTCAAACTGGTTTTGCCATGCTCGCGAGTAGTTCGGTACAAGAAGTTATGGACCTTGCTCTTGTCGCGCACCTTTCGACGCTAAAATCTAAAGTGCCTTTCTTGCATTTTTTCGACGGGTTTAGAACTTCCCACGAAATTTCTAAAATTGACGTAATAGATTACGACGAAATGAAGTCTTTAGTTGATATGAAGGATATTGAAGACTTTAGAAAACGGGCGTTAAATGCAGAACATCCTATTCAAAAGGGCACAGCGCAAAATGCTGATATTTACTTCCAAAATAGAGAAACGGCTAACAAATACTATAACGCTACGCCTGCTATCGTACAAGAAATGATGGATAAGGTTTATAAACTTACGGGTAGGCGTTACCATCTTTTTGACTACGTTGGCGCAACAGATGCTGAAAACGTTATTATTTTGATGGGTTCGGGCGCTGAAACTGTTGAAGAAACTATCAATAAAATGAATAAGGAAGGCAAAAACGTTGGTCTTTTGAAAGTTCGTCTTTATAGACCTTTTGCTATCGACGCATTTATTGAAGCACTTCCAAAAACGGTAAAAAAGATAGCCGTTTTAGATAGAACTAAAGAGTCAGGCTCTTTGGGTGAGCCATTATATCTTGACGTTTGCTCTGCCTTGCTTGAAAAGGGCATGACGGATATTAAAGTCGTGGGTGGTAGGTACGGTTTAGGCTCTAAAGAATTTAATCCTTCAATGGTTTACGCCGTTTACAAAAATCTTGAAATGCCCCAACCTAAAAACCATTTTACAATAGGTATTTACGACGACATTACTAATACTTCGCTTGATTTTACTGAAAAATATTACTCTGCTCCAGAAGGCACTATTTCTTGTAAATTTTGGGGGCTTGGCTCCGACGGCACGGTAGGCGCTAACAAAAATTCTATTAAAATTATCGGCGACCATACGGATAAATACGTTCAGGGTTACTTCTTTTACGACAGCAAAAAGTCGGGTGGCATAACCGTTTCTCATTTGAGATTTGGCAAAACGCCTATCCAGTCTGCATATCTTATCGACTCTGCCGACTTTGTACAATGCTCCAACCCTTCCTACGTTACCCGTTACAATATGACCAAAGACTTAAGGGAAAACGGCACCTTCCTTTTAAATACTTCGGCAACGACGGTTGAAGAATTAGAAAAAATCCTTCCAGCAAGTGTTAAAAGGGACATTGCAAATAAAAACGTCAACTTTTACGTTATCGACGCTATCAAGATTGCCTCCTCGCTAGGCTTAAAAGGTAGGACGAACACCATTTTACAGTCTGCCTTCTTTAAGGTTGCCAACATTATTCCTTACGAACAGGCTGTTGATTATATGAAGAAAATGGCGTATAAATCTTTCGCCAAAAAAGGCGATGCCGTCGTTTTAATGAACTATAACGCTATTGATAGTGCCGAACAAAATCTTATTAAAATTGACGTTCCTGAAAGTTGGAAGACAACCGAGGACGGTGCGCCTATGGCTAAAGCGCTTGGTACAGATTATTTTAAAACTACTGCCTCGAAAATTCTTGCGCTTGAAGGCGACAAACTTCCCACTTCTGCGTTTAATGCAGACGGCTCTGTTCCAACAGGCACTACAAAATACGAAAAGCGTGGCGTTGCAATTTCGATTCCGAAATGGAAAGCCGAAAATTGTATTCAATGCAATCAATGTTCTTTCGTCTGTCCACACGCTTGCATTAGACCTGCAGTCCTTTTAGAGGGCGCTAATAAACCTAAAACGTTTACTACAAAGGCAATGGTAGGCAATAAGGGGTACGAATTTAGAGTGCAAGTTTCACCACTAGACTGTATGGGCTGTGGCGTTTGCGCAAGCATTTGTCCAGCTAAAGATAAGGCTCTTGAAATGGTGCCTATTTCGTCAATCGTCAACGAAGAAACAGTCAACTACGATTATAGCGAAACACTTCCTGAAGTTGACGTGTCTAGTTGCCCAGGTTGTAAAAAGACCACCGTTAAGGGCTCGCAGTTTAATAAACCTCTCTTTGAATTTTCAGGCGCTTGCGCAGGCTGTGGTGAAACTTCTTATATTAAAGTCGTTACGCAACTGTTTGGCGATAGAATGATAGTCGCTAACGCTACTGGTTGTTCATCAATTTACGGTGGCTCGGCACCAACTTGCCCTTATACCACCAACAAAGAGGGCAAGGGCCCTGCTTGGGCGAACTCTTTATTTGAAGACAACGCTGAATTCGGCTATGGCATAAACCTTGCTATAAACACCCGTCGCGCCAAAATTGAAGAAGATATGCGCGCCGTCTACGATAAAGTAAGCGAAAAGACTAACGCGGCTTTTGCTACGTGGCTTGCAGATAAAGACGACGCCGAAAAGTCTAAAATTGCAGCAGAACTTGTTAAGTCTGCCCTTTTAGAAGAAAAGGCTGACGGACTTGATTATATTAAGAAAAACGTCGATTGTTTAGTTAAACCGTCCATTTGGATTATCGGTGGCGACGGCTGGGCGTATGATATCGGCTACGGTGGACTTGACCACGTTCTCGCATCAGGCGAAAACGTTAACGTACTTGTCCTTGATACTGAAGTGTATTCTAACACCGGTGGTCAGGCAAGTAAATCTACCCCGACGGGCTCGGTTGCTAAATTTGCAGCCTCTGGCAAACGCATTAAAAAGAAAGACCTTGGCATGATGGCATTAAGTTATGGCTACGTTTACGTTGCTCAATGCTCTATGGGCTCTAACAAACAGCAGTTCTTAAACGCTATCGTTGAGGCTGAAAAATACGACGGACCTTCACTTATAATTTGCTATGCGCCTTGCATCAACCACGGCATCAATATGACTAAATCGCAAGACGAAGAAAAAAAGGCTGTTGACTGTGGTTACTGGCAGTTATATCGTTACAACCCAGATGCGCTTAACGAAGGCAAAAACCCGTTTACGCTTGACAGCAAAGATCCAACTGTCGACTATCAAGAATTTTTAGTGGGGGAAACAAGATACTCATCACTTAAAAAAGTTCAACCTGCTATTGCAGACGCTCTTTTTGAAAAAGCAAAAGAGGATTCTATGGAAAGAATTGCAAAATACAAAAAACTTGCTGGCAAAGAATAATTTTTAATTCATATTAAAAACAGACCTTGTTAAAGGTCTGTTATTTACGTTTAATAAAGATTTTTGTCTATTTTTAGCGCCAACGGTATTGTGAAAGTGAACCAAATTAATAAGTAGCCCCTTGAAAAAGGGGCTACTTTTATGCTAACGTTTGACTTTCATTTTCTTGTTTAATAAGTTTTTTAAAGCACACCACAAAGGCTATGCTTAAATACGTCGCGCCTCCGACAAATGCAAGTGGGTTTGATAAACACGCCCCGATAAAGCCAAACCATTTTGCAAAGGTAAAGGCTATAAATGCTCTCATAACAAATTCCACCACACCACCAAACATAGCAACAATACTTCTGCCTATCGCCTGTACGCATTGACGCATTTGGAAGATTATAAATAGCGCATAATAGAACGACGACTGAAAGAGCGCATAAGTAAACACTAAATCGTAAACTTTTTCAGCGTCGCTAGCAATAGTATTTGCAGGAAGCAACAGCCTTGACATAGGCACGGAAAGCGTCAACATACAAGTCATAGAAATTGCAGTAAATATAGCCCCCACACCAAAAGAAACTTTTACGCCTTTTTTAATTCTGTCGTAATTTTTTGCGCCGTAATTTTGCCCAACGTAAGTTGCCATAGCAACCCCTGCGCCGTTTAAAAACAACCCGAATACGTTGTCAATTTTATTAGCAGCGCCCTGCGCCATTGCATATAGTGGATTGTCAAGCGCGTTAAACGCTCTTTGTTGAACCATACAACCTGACGCCGTTATAATAAATTGTAAAGCCATCGGCAAGCCCATAGCTAAATGACGCATTGCAAACTTAAAGTTAAAAGCAAAGTCGCTCTTTGTAAGTCTTACTTCAGGAAATTTTTTAAAAATAACAATAAACCCAACTAATGCCGAAATCGCCTGACTTATAACGGTTGCCCAGCCTGCCCAAGCAACGGACAAGTCGTCAAAAACGAACAATAAACTATTTAGCCCTATGTTAAGGAAGGCACAAAAAATTAAAATTTTAAAGGGTGTTTTGCTGTCCCCAAGAGCCCTCATTACTTGGTCGGTATAATTATATAACGAATTAAATACAAGCCCCATAAAAATGGCTTGAATATAACTTAACGAATAATCTAAAAACTGCTCGTCTGTTTCAAGCAAAACAAGCATAGGCTTTGCTAAAATAGTAGAAAGAACAGAAACTGCAAGCGCTATAATAACGGTTAGTATTAAAGAAGTCCCGATACTATTTTTCATCTTTTGGACGTTTTTCGCGCCTACGTACTGGCTCAAAACTATACCAAAGCCTGCCGTAATACCTTGCGCAAAGCCAAGTGTTAAAAAAGTAATTGCCCCAGTTAAATTAACCCCCGTGCTAGCATTTGCTCCACGTGATAGCGATACTATTAAAGAGTCGCCAAGCCCGTATAAATTTTGCAAGGCAAATCCCAGACCTATCGGCAAAGCAAATCTAAAAATGCTTTTAAATGGAGAGCCTGTCGTCATATCGATTGCTTTACTCATTTAGTAGCCTCTTTTTGTTCCCTTTGCAGATTTTTTGCTTGACGTTTTAATTGCCGAATAGTTCTTCTTCGTTGATTTTTTGAACTGTCTAACCTTTGACTTGCCTAAATTTTTACCTTTTTTTGTTACATTAAATTCAGGCTTTTTGCCGTGTTTTGCAGGACGTTCTTTTTTAAGAATAGAATTGCGTTTATCCTTCTTTTTAAAAGACGAAACTTTTGCCTTATCAGCATGCGTTTTTGAAAAAGTCGAATAATACTCCTTTAACTTATTGCCCGTTTCTTGCTCAATCTTTTTGAGTTGATTAAACTGATAAACTGTATTTACGATAGAATACGCAGCACCCGTTTTGCCTGCCCTACCCGTCCTGCCGATACGGTGAACGTACCATTCAGCCTCCTGTGGGACGTCGTAGTTAAAGACTGCTTCAACGTTTTCAATATCAATACCTCTTGCGGCAACGTCCGTCGCAATAAGCAAAGTCGACGCCTTGCTTTTAACGGCTTCCATAATGCGCTTTCTTTCAGGCTGTGGCATATCCCCGTGAAGTTTAACTGCCGAGATGCCTTCTGCCTCTAATTTTTTAGAAAGCGTTTCAACCATTTTTTTTGTATTACAGAAAATTATCGCAGGGGAAGGTTTTAACTTGCGATAAAGTTCAATAAGCGTTTTGTCCTTGTCTTTTAAACCAACGGAAATATAATATTGCGAAACGCCTGCGTTTGCATCACCCTTGTCGATTTCTAAAAACACAGGTGATTTCATAAAATTTTTAGCAATATCCCTAACGGCAGGTGGCATTGTAGCCGAAAACATCACCGTTTGACGATACGGATTTGCTTTTTGTAAAATTGTTTCAATTTCCACCTTAAAGCCCATATCCATCATTTCGTCAGCTTCGTCTAAAATAACTTTTTTGACGTTAGCAAGTTTAAGAGTTCTTCTCCTGATATGATCGTTAAGTCTGCCCGGCGTGCCAACAACTATCTTTGCACCACTTTTTAGCGCTGTGATTTGCCTTTCCATAGCTTGTCCACCAACTATAGGAACAATTTTACAGCCTTCTTTAAATTCCGTCAATTTACGAAGTTCCCCCGTAACCTGTACGGCAAGTTCACGCGTTGGACAAATAACTAAAATTTGAATAAATTTATCTTCCGGCTCCACTTCCACAACAGACGGGATACCAAAAGCAAAAGTTTTACCACTACCCGTTTTTGACTTGCATATAATATCCCCACCGTTAAACATCATAGGAATAGCCCTTTCCTGTACGGTGGTAGGGTCGGTTATCATATTTTTTTCAAGCGCCCTAATAATATATTCAGGCAAATTTAAATCAGTAAATTTCATAATTTCTCCGATTGTTTTAATAAAGTATTTTTCAAAGAAAAAAGGCAAAATGTTTTGCCTTTTTAAGCGATTGTTTTATTTTATAACCGTAAGTCCACCCATAAACGGTCTTAAAACTTCAGGAACGGTGATAGAACCGTCTGCATTTTGATATTGCTCGATAAGCGCTGGGAAAACACGGCTCGTTGCCAAACCAGAACCGTTAAGCGTGTGAACAAATTGTGGCTTGCCGTTTTCATCACGATATTTGGTGTTGTTTCTTCTCGTCTGGTAATCTCTTGCGTTAGAAACAGAAGAAACTTCCTTATAAATGCCCATTGAAGGTATCCAAACTTCAATATCGTAAGTTCTTGACATTGCTGCAGAACAATCGCCTGCTGCAAGTTTACTCAATCTAAAATGAAGTCCTAATTTTTCCATAAGCGAACAAGCCTTGTTTACAAGTTCTTCAAACGCTTTAGGGCTATCTTCTGCCTTTGTGTATTGAACCATTTCAACCTTATTGAACTGGTGTCCTCTAATCATACCCCTTTCTTCCGAACGGTAAGAACCTGCCTCTTTACGATAGCAAGGCGTGTATGCAAAAAATTTCATAGGGAGTTTATCACTATCAATGATTTCACCTGCATATAAATTAACAAGTGCCGTTTCAGCCGTTGGAAGCATAAAACGATTTTTCTTTCTATCTTCGTCAACGTCTAACCAGTAAACTTCGTCGGTAAATTTAGGGAACTGACCTGCGCCAAAACCTGCATTGTAATTGAGTTGGTGTGGTGGGAGAATAAATTCATAACCATCTTTTAAATGTTCTTGAACGAAGAAGTTTAAAAGAGCCCATTCAAGTTGCGCACCCAAGCCACGGTAAAGCCAAAAACCACCACCGGAAAGCTTAACGCCCCTTTGATAATCTATAATACCCAAGTCAGTACAAAGGTCAACGTGGTTTTTAATGTCAAAGTCAAATTCAGGCTTGTTTCCGAATTCTTTAACTACTGCGTTATTTTCCTTTTCGCCAGGAAGTAAATCTTCGTCTGGAAGATTAGGTAAACAAGCAACAAAATTGAAGATTTTTTCTTGAAGTTCTTCAACAGCCTTGTCGCATTCTGAAATCTTTTCGCCAAGTTTTTTCATCTCGGCAAAAATATGATCAACCGGCTGACCTGCTTTTTTAAGTTTTGGAATTTCTGCTGAAACTTTATTCTTTTCGGCTTTAAGTTTTTCAACTTCCGAAATTGCTTGACGACGTGATGCGTCCCAAGATAAAAGTTCGGTAAAATCTATATCATACCCTTTATTTTTTAGAAGAGTGGAAACCTTTTGAGGATTTTCCTGAATCATTTTAATGTCTAACATAATTATTCTCCTACTGTTGTTTGCTATGTTATTATATAACTTATCTGCTTAAAAATCAATATTTTTAAGCCCGTTTTCTTTTGTTTTAGCAAACTTTAAAGCGATTGACTGATTTTTTTGTTAATTTGTAGCATTTATTAATGAAAAAAATTTTCATAATTAAAAAAATCATACGGTTTATTTTACTTGATAAAAAAGAAAGTTTTTGATATTATTATCTTTAAGGAAAGTTTAAAATAATATGTTTCAAAATTACCAGCGTAAATCACGTAATTTTGCTGGGTACGACACAAAATGGACAATACTTTAAGTAGTAATTAGGAGTGTATTATGAAAAAAACTCGTTTAGAACAAATTAAGGAAATTATCGAAAAGTACGGCAAAGTGACTTATGAATCACTTAAATCACTTCTTCCTAACGTTTCGCTTATGACTTTAAGGCGCGACATTATCACACTTGAAGAACAAGGCTACCTTTTAAGGGTTAGAGGGGGCGCTGTTTCGATTGACGAAATTACTAAAAAAACAGAACAAGAATTTGTCAAAAGATTTTCCGATAACGTGCAAGAAAAAAAGGAAATTGCTGAAAAGACCATTAAACTTATTTCGCCAAAAAGTTGCATCTTTATTGACAGTGGTTCAACAACGTTGCATTTTGCAAAAGAACTTCCTAACCAAAGTTATTACATTGTAACTAACGCTCTTAACGTTGCTACCGAGGTTTTGAGGAAAAACCTTCCGACCGTTGCTTTATTAGGTGGCGACGTAAATAGAAACAATCTTGTTACGATAGGTCGTTCAAGCCTTGACTTTTTAAAGACTATCAATATTGAAATTGCTATTATGACGGCGACTGGGTTTACTCCTGAAAAGGGCTGTTTCACTTGTGGCTCTCAAGACGAAATGGAAATTAAACGCGCAGTTATTGAAGGCGCTAGTAAAGTAATTATGCTTTTAGATAGTTCAAAAGTAGACAAAAACACACCTTACACTTTTTGCAAGTTAGACAAAATCAACTACCTTGTGGTTGATAAAAACTTCCCTTCTGCTCTAAAGGCTAAAATTGAGTCGATGGGTGTAACGGTAGTATAAAACGGCGCTGTTTTGCACCAACGGTTGCGCAAAACACGTCCATATTTAAGGATTTATCATGTTCAAAAACTTACGCAAAGACATTAATTTTGCCAAACAATGCGATCCTGCCGCAAGAAATAAGTTTGAAATTTGGCTTACTTATTCCGGCGTAAAGGCGCTCTCTTGGCACAGAGTTGCAAACTTCTTTTACAGAATAAAACTTAAACTTATAGCTCGCATTTTAAGTCAATGGGCAAAGTTTTTTACCGGCATTGAAATTCACCCTGCTGCAAAGATTGCAGGTGGGGTATTTATCGACCACGGCGCAGGCACGGTTATAGGTGAAACGGCTGAAATTGAAGAGGGCGTTATCATTTATCAATGCGTAACGCTTGGTGGCTCGGGTAAAGAATCGGGCAAGCGTCACCCTACCGTTAAAAAGGGTGCTGTAATTTCGGCAGGTGCAAAAGTGCTTGGTGGTTTCACCGTCGGCGAATATGCTAAAATAGGCGCAGGCGCAGTCGTATTAAAGGAAGTTCCTGCATACGCAACGGTAGTTGGCGTGCCTGGCAAAATAGTAAAAATTAACGGTGAAAAGGTGCAATCTTTAACGCAGGAAAAGGAAGACCCTGTTCAAGATGCAATTTGCCAGTTGCGCAGTAAAGTTTATGAGCTTGAACAGGAAATTTGTAAACTTAAAAGCGAAAATAAGGCTGACTGATTTAATATCAAATAATTAGCAAAACATATAATTAGGTATTTTTATGAAAATATACAACACTTTAACTAAAACAAAAGAAGAATTTATCCCTATAAACGGCAACAAAGTTAGTATGTACGCTTGTGGCATAACCGTTTCGGGCGAAGCGCATATAGGCCACGCTTACCAAGCGCTTATTTACGATATTATGCGTAAATTTTTAGTTAAGCAGGGCTACGACGTAACTTATGCAAGGAATTATACCGACGTGGACGATAAAATTATCGCTAAATCACACGAAACGGGCATTCCTGCCGACGCTTACGCTAAAATGATGATTAAAAAAATCGACGCCGTTATGGCAAAACTTAAAGTCGATAACCCTGATATTTGGCTTAAAGCGACGGAAAATATTCAAAATATAATTGACTTCGTTTCAACTCTTATAGAAAAGGGGCACGCTTACCCTACCGAAAATGGCGACGTTTACTTTGACGTTGAAAGTTTTCCAGGGTACGGCAAATTATCTAACAGAAATTTAGAGGACGCATTAAACGGCGTGCGTATTGACAACGACGAAAGCAAGCGTTCCCCACTAGACTTTGCTCTTTGGAAGTCTGCTAAAGAGGGCGAAATTTGTTGGGATTCGCCTTGGGGCAAAGGTAGACCTGGTTGGCATATCGAATGTTCGGCTATGAACAAGGCTGCGTTTGGCGACAGCGTCGATATCCACGGTGGTGGTAGAGATTTAATATTCCCTCATCACGAAAACGAAATTGCTCAAACGGAAGCACTTACCGGCAAACAGTTCGTTAAATACTGGACACACAACGGTCTTATTAAAGTGAACGGTCAAAAAATGAGCAAATCTTTGGGCAACAGCGTAGTTTTAACCGACCTATTAAACAAATATTCGGAAGAAACCATTAAGTTTGCTCTTTTATCGACAAACTATAAAAACGATATTAATATTACGGACGACCTTTTCCCTGAAGCAGAAAAACATCTCTGCGATTTCTATAAGACGATTTTGGCTGTTCAAGATAGTGGTTTGACCTCCGACGAACTTTCGCCTGAAATTGACAAAGAGTTTGACGACGCTATGAGCGACGACTTTAACACGGCTCTTGCACTTTCTAATCTTTTTGGATACTTCAAGAAGATAAAGGCAAAACTTGCTAACGGCGACGCTAAAGCCGTTGCTGACGTCAATCAAATTATAAAGACTTATTCTCTTTTAGGTCTTTTTGATACTGATGCAAAAACCTTCCTTTCTAAATACGCTAAACCGACCTCTGACGTCCCTGCAGAAATTATTGCTATTGCCGACGAAAGAACTTTGGCAAGAAAGAATAAAGACTGGGCAAAGTCGGACGAACTCCGTGATAAACTTTTAAGTTTGGGCTACGTTGTTAAAGACACCAGGGACGGCTATACTTTGGAACAAAAATAAGTTTTTACAAGTTTTAGGCACGCTTTGACGGCAACGGTTGCTCAAAACACGACCAAAACATCTATTTAATAATAGGATTAAGGATTAGATTATGATTACTTCAAAAGAATTAAGAGAAAAATGGATTAAGTTTTACGAAAGCAAAGGCCACGTCAATATAGGCGCAGTATCGCTTATCGGCGACGGCACGACAGGCGTTATGTTTAACGTTGCAGGTATGCAACCACTTATGCCTTACCTTTTAGGGAAAAAACACACACAAGGCACACGTCTTTGCAACGTTCAAGGTTGTGTTAGAACGGTTGATATTGATTCCGTTGGCGACGCTACTCACTTCACTTTCTTTGAAATGATGGGCAACTGGAGTTTGGGTGATTACTTTAAAAAAGAAAAAACGGCTTGGTCGTTTGAACTTTTAACGGAAGTTTTTGGTTTTGACAAGGATAAAATATGTTCAACAGTTTTTGAGGGCAACGAATCTGCTCCACGTGATGAAGAAACGGCTTCTTTACTTAAAAACCTTGGTATTAAGGAAGAAAACATTTTTTATTTAGACAAGTCAAACAACTGGTGGGAACTTGAAGGAACGGTTGGAACGCCTTGTGGCCCTGATAACGAGTGGTTCTATCCAAGACACGATAACCCTTGCTGTGATACTTGCGACGTCAACTGTTCGTGTGGTAGATACGTTGAAATCGGTAACGACGTTTATATGCAATACAAAAAACTTGAAGGTGGCAAGTACGAAGAACTTGAAAACAAATACGTTGACACGGGCTTCGGGCTTGATAGACTTTTACTCTTTTTAAACGGCTTAACCGACGGTTATAAAACAGACCTTTTCGACGGGGCAATAAAGTATTTAGAGGAAGTTTCAGGCAAGGTTTACGACGAGGATGCCGACGCAAGAAAGGCTATGCGTATTATTGCAGACCATACTAGAACTTCGGTAATGCTTATAGGCGATAAAAACGGCATTACCCCATCAAACACGGGCGCAGGCTACATTTTAAGACGACTTATGCGCCGTGCTATTAGATACTGCAAAAATCTTGAAATCGACGCAATAGGCGCAATGGTGGGCGTTGCTAAAATCTTTATTGAAAAGATTTATGACGAAGCATATCCACTTTTAGTTGAAAAAGAAGACTATATTATAGAACAAATTACGGCTGAAATTAAAAAGTTTGAAGCAACCCTTGCCCTTGGTCTTAAAGAATTTGATAAATGTGTAAACGGCATAATTAGAAAGAACGAGTTTATGTCTGCAAAAGACCCTAACTACGTTAAAGAAACAATTATCAACGGCAAACAAGCATTTAGGCTTTACGATACGTTCGGCTATCCACTTGAACTTACCGTTGAACTTGCCGAAGAACGTGGCTTAACCGTCGACGTTGCAGGTTTTGACATAGCATTTAAAGAACATCAAGAAAAATCAAAAGCGCAAGCCGTTGCTGCAAAAGGTGGTCTTACTGAACAAAATGAAATTACTGCTAGATACCACACAGCCACGCACATTATGCTTGCAGGTTTAAGAAAAATGTTTGGCACAAAAACGGAACAAAAGGGCTCTAACATCAACGAACAACGTATGCGTTTTGACTTCAACTGCGACCATAAAATGACGGAAGAAGAACTTGCCGAACTTGAAAAATTTGTAAACGACGTAATTGACGCAAAAATTGACGTCGTTAAAACGGAACTTCCTTA
>JAZNVV010000046.1:0-6656 GCA_045593005.1 Christensenellaceae bacterium
AAGTGTTTTTTAAATTATATATATATTGAATATTTAAAATAATTATAACTGTTTTTTATGCAATAAAAAAGGGCTTATAAAAGCCCTTTTTTAATTAACAAAGAAATGGTTCGCCTGATAAAATAATAAAAATCATATCAACAGCCCACATAAATACTGCGCCAGGCACAATTAAAAGGATTGAAATGATTGTTAAAACAAGATTACTCTTGCTTAAATTTTTAACAAGACGATATACACCCCAGAAAATACTGAGTGCTGGTAAAGCTAAAATAATCTTTACTAATAATGGTAAATCTGCAATTTGTTTTAAAATACCTTTTGCCATAGGTAAAACCTCCCTTAATTTCTAAATATATTATATCATATTGATATGTTTTTTTCAATAGATATTTAAATATTTTTTATTTTATTGAATAACCTTTTAACGGTAAACGCTTTTTACGCTCATCCTTAAATTGTTTACCTTTTGTCGTTCTTGACTCGATATTAATTTCTTCAGTATTAGCGCCAAAGAATAATCCCATACCGTCACTAAATGCAACCCCGTATGGTTCTTGAACGTAATCTGCATATATGATAATATTCCCAGCAGGTAACTCACATATCTTAACACCTTTACCACCACGAGCAATAGGTTCGCATTCGTCAGTTAAAACTCTTTTATAATATCCACTATCAGTCGCAATTATCAATTCACCACAATCTTCAATAAAACCAACAAATATTACTTTATCATTTTTATTAAGTGTCATACCTTTTACGCCACCGGCAACTCTACCCTGAACGGATACGTCGTCAACTTTTGCGTTAAGGCATTTACCACCTTCACTAATAAAGCATAACTCTTTATTATCTTGCCAGTCTATAACTGACTGAACTTTATCGCCGTCTTTAAGTTTAAGAACTTGATAATAATTTTTTTGTAAATATAAATCTTTAAGCAACGATTTTTTAATTACGCCCTGTTCCGTCGTAAATAATACAGCTTTATCTTCAATATTATTTTCATCAACAGCATAAAGAGAAATAATAAGTTCGTCCCTTGAAGCCTCTTTGCAAACTTCGGTAAGTTTGTAGCCCTTTTCTCTATAACGGTTTTCAGACATTGCAGACATATCTAATTTACAGCAGTTACCCTTGTTTGTAAACGCATAAATAGTCATATTAGATTTTGCCTTGACGTAATAAGACATTACTTCGTTTTTAGTCGTCTTTTCACTAATACTACGGTCGGCGTTTCTGAAACTCTTTTCGGTCATCTTCTTAACCATATTGTTTACAGTATACACAAAGACCATATCTTCAATAATTTGTGGCTCTTCGTTTTCCGATTCAACCACACTACCGTCAGAAGAAATAATCAAAGACCTACGTGGTTCTTTATATTTCTTTTTGATTTCAAGCATTTCCTTTTTAACAACTTCCATTTGAAGTTTTTTATCGGAAATTATTGCAGTAAGTTCGGCAATCAATTTTTTAAGTTCGGCAAGTTCGTTTTCAAGTTTAGTTATTTCAAGTTTTGTAAGTCGTGAAAGTCTTAAATCTAAAATTGCTTGCGCCTGTGCGTCGGACAACTTGAACGTTGACATAAGATTTTGTTTAGCAACCGACGTGTTTTCAGATGAACGGATAATTTTTATAACTTTATCAATGTTATTAACTGCAATTATAAGCCCTTCTAATATATGCGCGCGTTGCTTTGCGTGTTCCAAATCGAACTTTGATCTACGAAGAACTACTTCACGCTGATAGTTAACGTAATAACTTATAATGTCTAAAAGTCCCATTTGTTGAGGCTTTCCACCAGCGATAGCAACCATATTTATACCAAATGATACTTCTAACTGCGTCTTTTTATATAAATATGCAAGAAGTTTTTTTGCATCCGTATCTTTTTTAAGTTTAATAACGGCGCGCATACCGTTTCTATCCGATTCGTCAACAATATCGTGAATTCCTGCAACGTAATCTTTTGTATCTTTATTATCTTTTAAGTCGGCAATGCTTTTTAATAGACTTGCTTTATTTACTTGATATGGTATTTCCGTAATGACAAGCATCTGCTTGTCACCGGTATCCTTTTCAATATTAACTCTAGCGCGAATTTTAATTTTTCCCTTACCCGATGCATATGCGTTTTTAAGTTCTTCACCTGCGATAATATATCCACCAGTCGGAAAGTCAGGCCCTTTTATGTGTCGCATAACCGAGTCTAACTTTATTTTTGGGTTGTCAATGTATGCAACAGTTCCGTCGATAACTTCTGCTAAATTATGCGTAGGAATATTTGTCGCAAGACCAACGGCAATACCGTACGCACCGTTAATCAAAAGGTTAGGATATCTACCTGGCAAAGTGTCAGGTTCAAGCAAAGTATCATCAAAGTTAAGGTTAAAATTAACAGTTTCCTTGTCGATATCCTTTAGTAATTCGTAAGAAATCGGTTCAAGACGTGCTTCGGTATATCTATACGCAGCGGCGCTATCACCGTCAACCGTACCAAAGTTACCGTGTCCGTTAATAAGTGTGCTACGCATATTGAAGTTTTGCGCCATACGCACAAGCGCGTCGTATACGGAGCTATCGCCGTGTGGGTGATATTTACCAAGACAATCACCGACTATTTTAGCACATTTTTTATGTGGCTTGTCCGGTGTTAAACCCATTTCATACATAGTATAAAGTATTCTTCTTTGAACTGGTTTAAGACCGTCTTCAACCCTTGGAAGCGCTCTATCCATTATAACGTGTTCAGCATAAGGCATCATTGAACCGTGTAACACGTCGCTTAATGAAGTTTCAAATATTTTTTCGTTTACGTTATCCATTTTTTATCCCCTATTACGGAATTACTTTTTAATCATATCTTTGTACGCGTCTGCTTTGTTAAAGTTAGCGTGTACGGAAATGTATTTTTTTCTTTCTTCAAGTTGGTCGCCCATAAGTGTTGTAATAAGTCTTTCAGATTCAGCAGCGTCCTCTATCGTTACCCTTGTCAATGAACGCGTTTCAGGGTTCATTGTTGTATCCCAAAGTTGTTCAGGATCCATTTCGCCAAGACCTTTGTATCTTTGAACCATATATCCTTTACCAACCTTTGATATTGCTTTAGGCAAGTCGGTATCGTTATAGGCATATTCAACTAAATCTTTTTTGTAAACTTTATAAAGTGGTGGCATACCTATATACACGTGTCCTGCTTTTATAAGGTCTTTCATATAACGGTAGAAGAACGTAAGCAATATTGCTCTAATATGTGCGCCGTCGTCGTCGGCATCAGCCAAAATAATTACCTTGTGGTATTTTAACCCTTCAATGTCGAATTCCCCACCGATACCAGTTCCTAACGCGCTTATAATCGTTCGAATTTCTTCGTTTTGAAGAATTTGGTCAAGCTTTTTCTTTTCAACGTTAAGTGGTTTACCTCTTAAAGGTAAAATCGCTTGATATTGTCTTACTCTTGCCTGCTTTGCCGAACCTCCTGCCGAATCGCCTTCAACGATAAATAATTCGTTAATTTCAGCCTTTTTGCCAGAACAAGCGGCTAATTTACCGACAAGATTTGCGCTCTCTAAATTTTTTGACGCTCTTGCAATTTCCTTTGCCTTACGCGCTGCAATTCTTACCTTTGCCGCCATACTTGCCTTTTGCATAATAGCATCAAACGTAGAAGCCAACTTTTTATTGCGCATTAGTTCGGAGATTTTATCGTTTGTAGCAAGTTCGACGGGCATTCTTGCCTCTGGATTACCAAGTTTACTCTTCGTTTGACCTTCAAACTGAACGTTTTTCATTTTAATAGAAAGTATTGCAGTTAACCCTTCTCTAAAATCGTCGCCCAAAAAGTTTGCGTCGGCATCTTTAAGGATTTTCTTTTCTCTTGCAAAATCATTTAAAACTCTTGTTAAGCCCGACCTAAACCCAGTTTCGTGCATGCCCCCTTCGGCTGTTGGAATATTATTCACGTATGAAAATACGCTTTCTGTGTAAGCGTCCGTATGTTGAATTGCAAATTCAATTAAAATACCGTCGCGTTCTTCGTATCCGTACAATGGTTCGTTATATAAAACGTTCTTTCCGTCGTTGACGTATTTTACAAAATCAACTATACCACCGTCGTATTTGTAAATTTGACTAACCTTTTCGTCAAATCTTTCGTCTATAAATTCAATGGTTAATCCTTTATTTAAAAAGGCAAGTTCTTTCAATCTTCTTTGAATAGTATCTGCTGAAAATACTATCGTTTCAAACACGCGTTTATCAGGTAAAAATCTTACAAAAGTGCCTTTTTTGCTTGTTTTTTTGCCTGTATCTTTAAGCCTACCACAAGGCACGCCCGATTTAACCTTTCCACTGACTTCATCAAGTTCGCTTTTAAACTCCATTGTGAATACCGTTTTTTTGTATACTTCAACGGTGAGCCATTCCGATAAAGCGTTAGTTACAGATGCGCCTACGCCGTGTAAGCCACCAGAATAATTATAATTGTTATCACCAAACTTACCACCGGCGTGTAGTTGTGTAAACACGACTTCTACCCCTGAAACACCCATTTTAGGATGAATATCAGTAGGAATACCTCTGCCGTTATCTTCAACAGATGCCGACCCGTCTTTATATAAGGTTACTTTAATACTGTCAGCATATCCGTTTGCAGATTCGTCTATAGCGTTATCAACTATTTCCCACAAAATATGATGAAGCCCTTTGCTCCCAGTAGAGCCTATATACATACCTGGGCGCATACGTACTGCGTCAAGACCTTCTAAAATTTTTATATCTTCTGCATTGTATTTGGTTTTTGCCATCTTTTATCTCCTATAATGAGTTTGTATTGTAATGTATATTTTTTAAGTATTTCTTAGGCGAACACCCGTGAACTTTCTCAAACGCCCTATAAAAAGTCGCGAGGCTTTGAAATCCACTTTTAAAAGCTGTTTCACTAATATTTTCGGTATTATCTACGTTGTTTATAAAATAGTCCACCCTCAAACCGTTAATATAATCGTTTAATGAAGTCGATAACGTTTTACTTAACACGTGTGAAATATAGTGTTTATTATAACCAAGACTTGACGAAATATAGTCAAGCGTTAAATCTCGATTAAAATTATTATTTATAAAAATTAGTAATTGTTTGACGGTGTCATTACTACCGACACTCTTTTCTTCAATAAGTTCGGTAAAAGATAATATAGTTCCTAGTAAATATTTTATAAGTCCCTCCATCTGTAAAAAGTTGTTGCTTTTTTGACTAGCCTCGTATATTTGAGTAAGTATACTTTTTATCAGCAAAGTCTGACTTTTAGTTGTAAAATAGTTTTGCTTTAACCTACGCTGACCTTTCAATTTTTTATAACTTTCATAATACCTATCAGGTATTGAAAGATATAAAACCTCTCCTTTGCCATCATAACTTTGAACGTCAAAACTATCGGCTATGACGAAAGTATCTAAAAAAAGCTCGAATTCTTCCCCGTTAATTTTAGCCGTTATGCCGTCCGTTAAAGCGTAATGTATTTCTATGTGGGAGTGATACCTCTCCGTTTTGTCAACTGCGCTAGAATATTTACAAACGATATCGTCTTTTATATCCTGTCGCATTTTATAAAATTTCTTCATTATATATATTATAGCATTTTTTGAGAAGAAAATCAATAGTTTTTAGCAATTTTTAAGAATTATTTTTAATGATTATAAACCAAATCAACAAAAAAACACGACCTAAAAAAGTCGTCTTTTTTTCCAATTAACGTTTTAAAATTATTGTTTTTTTGAAGTAATTTTGTCGTAAATTTTTTTGACAATTAATATGCCTGCAAACGCAGAAACAAAAGTTATTGTTCCACCAAATAATACGTCGGAGAAAAAGTGCGCGCCAACTACTATTCTTGAAACAGCAACGTAGCCTGTCAATAAAATGGTTGAAGTATACAATATAATTTTCCACTTTTTGTTATCAAATTTATCAAATATAAATGGTAGCGCTAAAAATGCGTACACGGCTGCAGTTGATGCCGTATGCCCCGACGGAAAAGAACGATAAGCATCTTTTGCCACGTCTAATGCTACAAGAGTTGCATTGTCGGAAATTCTTGTACCATAAAAAACACACCATTTATCGTACATACTTTTGTCGCCTAAAAAATTAATAGCACGGTATCTTGCTCTACCTGCAAGTGGCTTTAACGCATAGATAAATATTTGTGAAATTACAACCATTATAAGAATAATCGACGCAAATAAGATAAGTTTGCGCTTTGTTTCGTTTGATAACTTACTTATAAATAAAACGGTTGGAATTTCAAACACTAATGCAAAACCCGACGCAAGAAGTATTTTATAAATACTTTTCCATTGTTCATATTTTTGAGAATGGTCTGCAAAATCTTTTAAGCAATCGTCAACACCGATAAACATTGCAACAAATCCTATTATTATGCCTGCAATAATACAAACGTAATTCCACTTCTTTTCAAATGAAAAACCGTTAAAACCAAAAATAATAACAGCAAGCCCTATCATATAGTAAATAGGAAAACTACCAAACACTTCGCCTATAACACCAAAAAGATTTTTGGAAAAGTATTCACCTTCATCAATGTCGGCAAGTATCTTACTAACGCCAAAATCGGTAAACGTTGCCGTTACGG
>JAZNVV010000047.1:0-8368 GCA_045593005.1 Christensenellaceae bacterium
ATATATCCATTTACCTAAATTAAAACACAAATTTTCAACGGGGTCTGAATAATATTCGCCAGAAATATACTTTACAACGTCGCATAAAAGTTTACCAAAAAACTCAGATGCGACAATCACGCTGTCGCCTTCGCTTTTTTCATATTTATACAAGGCGTCATAGCCGTTTTTGACAATTTTACATAAATCAGGCTCGCTTTTTAACGCTTTTTTATATGAAGACTTAAAAATAGAACGTTTAAATTTGCTTTTATTGCTATCCAAAACGTCGTCGTTCATCTTTTCATACGCTAAAATAACGTTTAGAACTCCTATACGTTTACTTAACTTTGTAGGTTTAGCAATAGGGCGTTTTTTTATGGTGTGAAGAACACAATGCTGTTTTTCAATAACAAGGTCCTCATTCATTATATTGTGCAAAAAACAAGATAAAAAAGATAAATCATAACTTAAAACAAATCTTGCTTTTTGTCCACATTTTAAGCCGATACTTTTACATAACCCACAATACGACGCTTTGTATAACACGACGTCTTTTACGTACATATGTGGATTATCCGGCTTTACGTAACCAAACATAAAACTATAACTATCTCCTAATTTTTGGAACTAAACCAACTTTTTTATACACTTTTGATATATATTTATATGCAATTCGTTCAGCCTTTTCTGCTCCGTTTGCTAAAATAGCGTCAATATACGCTTTATCTTTTAAGATACGGTCTTTTTCCTCTTTAATAGGCGCAATCGTTTCAGCAACAGTTTCACCTACAGCCAACTTAAATTCACCATATCCTTTGCCTTCAAATTCCTTTTCAGCTTCTTGAATAGTTTTGCCTGTAACTGCGCTATATATAGAAAGTAAGTTCGTAATACCTGGTTTGTCTTCTGATGCAATAATTTTATTGTCGCTATCGGTAACGGCACGCTTAAACTTTCTAATAATGGTATCTTTATCGTCGTCCATAGAAATAAACGCGTTAATATTTTCGTCCGACTTGCTCATTTTTTTAGTCGGCTCTTGCAAACTCATAATTTTTGCGCCGATTTTATTTATATAAGGTTCAGGAACTTTAAATGTATCAGAATATCTACTGTTAAAACGAATAGCAATATCCCTTGCAAGTTCAAGGTGTTGTTTTTGGTCAGCCCCAACAGGAACAAGTTCCGTACCGTAAAGTAAAATATCAGCTGCCATTAAAACTGGATAGTCCATTAACCCCATATTTACGTTATCACAATGACGTTGACTTTTATCTTTAAATTGCGTCATACGTGTAAGTTCACCCGGATAGGTAATCGTATTTAATATCCAACAAAGTTCAGCATGCGCAGATACGTGCGACTGTAAAAATAATATAGACTTTTCAGGGTCGATACCACACGCCAAATAAAGCGCCATAAGTGAATAAGTATTATTACGTAAATCAGCAGGAACTTGCTTTACGGTTAACGTATGTAAATCAGCAAGTGAAAAAATGCAATTATAATCGTCCTGAAGTTTTATCCAGTTTTTTATTGCACCTAAATAGTTGCCTAAAGTAAGCGTTCCACTTGGTTGTACTGCTGATAAAAGCGTCTTCTTTTCGTCCATTTTATATAATACTCCATTTTATATTCGTTACTGATTTTATCATATATGATAAAAAAAAGCAATTACTTGGACAAGTAATTGCTAAATTTAAATATTTTTAGTCGATTTATTTATTATTAATAAAATCAAAAACGGCGTCTGCAATATTTTCTCTATCAATAACTTTTGTAAAACGAACTTCTTTTTTCTTTAAGTCACGTATTTGTTCAGGAACTGGCGCTGCAGTTTCTCTTTCAAGTTTATCCGACGCTTTAAAAGCATCTTCTTCAACTTTTTCCGTAATTGCGTTATAAACTACCGAAGGAAATTTATAAGGACTTGCAGTAGATAAAACAACCATAGGTCTATCTTCTATCTTATCGTCTGCAACGGAAATTGCAACGGCTGTATGTGGGTCAAGTGGATAACCGTATTCGTCAAAAAAGTCAGCAATCGTATCATAACACTCATCTTCATCACAATAGCCTGCTGAAAAAGTTTTTAATACTTCTTCCCTTTCTTCGTCCGTTATAGAATATTTTTTGCATTTTGATAATTCAGACATTCTTTCTGCCGTTAATTTATCATTTCTTGACGTAAGTTCAAAAATAAGCCTTTCTAAATTGCTAGAAATCAAAATATCCATTGACGGAGATGCTGATTTATAAAATTCTCTATTAATATCATAGCAACCAGTATCAAAAAAGTCAGTTAAAACGTTGTTTTGATTTGATGCACATACAAGTTTTTTGATAGGTAAACCCATTTTTTTAGCATAATAACCTGCCAAAATATTACCAAAATTGCCAGTAGGCACACAAAAATCAATTTCATCACCAAGACTAATTTCACCACTATTAACCAGCTCTGCATAACTGCTAAAATAATATGCAATTTGTGGGGCAAGACGACCAAAATTAATTGAGTTAGCGCTTGATAAAACGACGTTTTTTTCGAGCAATTTTTCAGCGTATTCCTTTCCGGCAAAAATGGTTTTTACTGCCGACTGACAATCGTCAAAATTACCTTTAACTGCACATACCCTAACGTTTTTACCCTCTTGTGTAGACATTTGTAATTTTTGCATATCGGAAACGCCTTCACTTGGATAGAAAACCATAATTTTAATACCAGGTTGGTCCTTAAATCCTTCAAGCGCAGCCTTACCTGTATCGCCACTTGTAGCAACTAAAATTAAAACTTCTTCTTTAATACCAGATTTATTACAACCTTCACGTAAAAGATATGGTAAAAGTGTAAGAGCAATATCCTTAAATGCAAGCGTTGGGCCGTGGAAAAGTTCTAAAATAAAAAGTTTATCGTCAATTTTCACGACGGGCGCTGCATCATTATCTTCAAATTTAGCATAAGCGTTTTTACAAGCGTTTAAAAGGGCGTCGTAATCATATTCTTCTAAATATTTAGATAGAACAAACGCTGCAGTTTCAGCATAATCCATATCTAAAATTTTATCAAGTTCCTTACTTACGTCAGGAAATTTTGCAGGAACAAATAAACCACTATCACAAGCCAAGCCTTTAGCAATGGCGTTTGATGCAGACTTAACCCTTTCACCACCACGTGTACTAATAAATTCCATAAATCCTCCAAATTAAAATACGAGAGATAAGTTCCCTCGTATTTTATAACATTTTTTATTATTTTGCAACTAAACTAAATATGCTTTGCAATAAAAGAAGGTAAAGAATCCTTGTCGCCGCTGCAAGTTAATACAAATTCAACGTCAAAATCATTTTCAAGTACTTCCATAGCAGCAAAAATGTTGCCAAGGTCTTTAAGTTCTGTTTTAGTAATTCTCTTAATGCTATCTATATAGATAACTTCATTATCGGCATTAGCCGCAACGAGACCTTTTAAGAACCCTCTTAAACCGTCTTCCCCCTTTATGTCAAACTTACTAACGTCAATAAATCTAACTGCGTGTTTTAAGTCATACATATTCTTGGCGGTGTCGGCAACGTACAACACATGTCCCTTTGCTGTTTCAGCAGCTGCGTTTGCTCCATCTACTGCCATCTGTGTTTTGCCCGTGCCTTTTGGTCCATAAATAATCTTCATAATTTTCCTCCAAATAAATATTGATATAAGAATTTTTCTTTCTTATTTATATTTTATAACAAATTTTAAAAAAATCAATACCTATTTAAAAATTTATAAACAAATATTAAAATTTTTTTAAAAAAATATGGGGCGTAATAACGCCCCGTTTTATAATTTTTATTTAAGTTCAGAAACAAAATTTTCAAGTCGGTCAAGACCTTCTTTAATATCGCTTAAAGATAAAGTATAAGAAAGTCTAATACATTCATCATCACCAAAAGCGATACCAGGTATAACAGCAACGCCTTTTGTCAACGCATATTTAGCAAATGCTAACGAGCCGTCAACTACTTCACCATTGAATTTCTTTCCTAAAAGTTTACTTACGTTAACGTATATGTAAAATGCACCTTTTGGTTCAGGACAATCTAATCCGTCAATTTTAAGTAATCTATCATACATATATTTACGACGTTCATCAAAAGTTTTTTGCATATTGCAAATAAAATCATCACCATTTTCAAGCGCCGTAACAGATGCGTACTGCGCGATTGAATTAGGGTTGCTAGTTGTATGGCTTTGCATACTTGAAATTGCTTTTGCTATTTCTACAGGAGCAGCAAGATAACCTATTCTCCAACCCGTCATAGCGTAAGATTTTGATACACCGTTTACAACAATAGTATGTTCTTTTAAATAGTCGCTAAATGATGCGATAGAATAATGTTCTTCGCCAGAATATACAAGTTTTTCATAAATTTCATCAGAAATAACGTAAATACCCGTTTCTTCAACCACTTTCGCGATTGCAGTTAATTCTTCCTTTGAATAAACTGCACCGGTAGGATTGTTTGGCGAATTCAAAATAATACATTTAGTTTTATTCGTGATTGCATTTTTAAGTTGAGTAGCAGTAATTTTATATCCACTTTCAGCACCTGTTTTAACGAAAACACATTTACCACCGGCAAGGTTAACAAGTTCTGGATATGTAAGCCAGTATGGAGAAGGTATAATTACCTCGTCACCGTCGTCAATAATAGCGCAAATTGCGTGATATAACGAAGCTTTTGCACCACTTGAAACTACAATTTGAGACGGCTCGAACTTTAAGCCGTTATCCTTTTCAAATTTTTTGCAAATTGCAACTTTAAGTTCTTGCGTGCCTGAAGCAGGTGTATATTTTGTAAACCCTATATCAAGCGCTTTTTTTGCACTTTCAATAATAAAATCTGGTGTGTTAAAATCTGGTTCACCTGCGCCAAAACCTATAACGGAAATACCTTCAGCTTTCATTTTCTTTGCTTTAGCAGTAATTTCTAATGTGAGTGATGGTGCTATGTCTTTAACTTTTTTTGAAATAATAGCCATAATAAATCTCCTTATTCTTCATCTGTGCCAGAGGCTAATTTTGCTTCTCTATCAGCAATTGCAAGCGCTTCAAGCATTTCGTCGATATCACCCATAATAAATGAATCAAGCGAATGCAACGTAAGCCCTATTCTGTGATCAGTAACACGTGTCTGTGGGAAGTTATAAGTCCTAATTCTTTCCGAACGATCACCCGTTCCCACCTGACTTTTACGATTTTCAGAATATTGTTTATTATATTCCGTTTGATACAAATCGTATAAACGGCTTTTTAATACCTTCATAGCTTTTTCACGGTTTTTAGTTTGCGAACGCTCGTCCTGACATAGAACGACTATCCCCGTTGGCAAGTGGGTAATTCTTATACAAGATTCCGTCTTGTTAACGTGCTGACCACCTGCGCCACTACTTCTTAAGGTATCAACTTTTAAATCTTTTTCATCAATGTTTACTTCAACGTCCTCAACTTCAGGTAAAACGGCTACCGTAACGGTTGACGTGTGAACTCTACCTTGTGATTCCGTTTCTGGAACTCTTTGAACTCTGTGAACGCCACTTTCATATTTTAATTTACTATACGCGCCTTTACCCGATATTGAAAATACAACTTCTTTAATTCCACCAAGTTCAGTTGAGTTGTTTTCAATCTCTTCCGTTTTCCAGCGATTCTTTTCTGCAAATTTAACGTACATTCTATACAGTTCATACGCAAATAAACTTGCTTCTTCACCACCTGCGCCACCACGAATTTCCATAATAACGTTTTTATCGTCGTTAGGGTCTTTTGGTATAAGAAGAATTCTGAGCTCGCTAGAAATTTTTTCAAGCCTGTCCTTACAATCGTAAATTTCGTCGTTTAACATTGCTTTCATTTCTGGATCTGTTTCAATTTCAAGCATCTCTTTTGCGTCGTTTTGGTTGGCAACAACTTTCTTATATTCTAAATACTTTTCAACTGTTTCTTGAATGTCCGAAAGTTCTTTCGTATAAGCCTTCCACTCATCCATTCTTGACAACACGTCAGGATCGGAAACAAGCTCGTTAAGCTTATTAAATCTTTCAACCATTCCGTCTAATTTTTTGAACATAAAATATATCCTTAAACTTTATTTATGTTTAACATAAACTAATATAATTTCACTTTAATAATCCTATCGATTTCGCTATAATCTTTAATGACTTCGACATTGCCTATTGAAGAAAAAATTTCAGCAATTTTATCAGCCTGCCCTATGCCACATTCCATAAAAATATAGCCGTTATCGTTAAGATATTTTTTTGAATTTTCACAAATTATTTTATAAAAATCAAGACCATCAACACCACCGTCAAGCGCAAGTTTTGGTTCGAAATTTTTAACTTCATCATCAAGCGTATCTATAACTTTACTTTCAATGTACGGTGGGTTTGAAATAATAACGTCAAACTTATTTTCGCTTAAAGAGTCAAACATGTTGCTTTCAATAAACGTAACGTTAGCGCCGTTTAGTATTGCATTTTCTTTTGCAACCGTTAAAGCATCCAAGCTAACGTCTACTGCAGTAACGTTACAATTTGTCTTTTTGTTTACGGCAATAGAAATTGCCCCACTACCAGTACAAAGATCTAAAACGTTAGAATTAACGTTAATTACTTTTAACGCTTCTAAAACCAAAAGTTCCGTTTCTGGACGAGGAATTAAAACTCTTTCATCAACTTTGATTTTATAATCGAAAAATTCCGTATCCCCGATACAATACCATAACGGTCTGCCCGTCTTACGTTCAGCAACCGTTTTATTAATTACGTCTATCTTTTTTGCTTTTATAATTTTATCACTATAAACTTCGTCACGACTAATACCAGAGCATAATGCAACAATCCATTCAGCATCAGAAATATCTTTAATACCTGATTTTTCAAGTTCTTTAATGACGTTTTGCGTAACGTCTTTTGCAGGTTTTTGCATAACAAATTGTTTTTCTAAAATGCTTTGGTCATTATCCATTTCAAGAACTAAATTAAACGATCTAATAGCAACTTCAAGCATATCTTCGTCAGGTTCTTTTGTGGTGATACGTTGTAAAAGCATACCTGGTATTTTTAAAGGTAATACTAATGGACTTTTCGTTTTTGCTAAAAGTTTCAAGAGTTCGTAAGATAATCCTGCAACTATCGGCAATGCTAAAATTTTTAATAAAACTCTAAAAATTCCTTCAATTAAAATACCGTAGAAAGAAAATAGACCTTCAATAAGCGCAAAGACTAAAATGCTAATAACCATTACAAAAACCATAAAAGTTGTTCCACATCTATCGTGTATGCGTGAGCATTTTTTAGCGTTTTCAACGGTTAAATCAAGCCCTGCCTCGTAACAAGAAATAGTTTTATGTTCAGCCCCGTGATACATAAACGTTCTTTTTACGTCAGGTATTAATGCGCAAAACAATATATACGATATAAAAATTAAAATTTTTACACCGCCTTCAATAAAATTCTTTGCAATAGGGTTAAATTTTGTTGAAAATAACATTTCTAGCCCTTGTCTAGCAAGTTGTGGTAAAAATATAAAAAGCAAAACAGCTAAACCTAATGCAAGGATAAGGGATACGCCTAAAATAACCTTCATAAGATCTATTTTAAACGTTTTAGAAAGCCATTTTTCAAACCTACCAGGTTCAGATTCCCCATAAACTTCGGCTGAACGCATTAAACATTCCATTCCACCGAACAAAGAACTTATAAACGCTTTACACCCCCTAACGATAGGCAAACGAAGGAAAAAGTTTGTCTTTTCAGGTGGAGGCAAACGCTTAGTTTCTTCTCTAATGATGCCGTCCTCATCTCTAACAGCCATAGCCATTGAAGTCTTACCACGCATCATAACACCTTCCATAAGTGCTTGACCACCTATAGAAACTTTCTTATCTTTTTTACTCATAAATGTTATCCGTTAATAAAAAAGGCTTTTAAAAGAATTCTCCTTTAAAAGCCGTAGCAAACAAAATTATTTGGTTTTGCTATATCTCTTATTAAACCTATCAACACGGCCACCGGTATCTACTAACTTCTGTTTGCCGGTAAAGAAAGGATGGCATTTGCTACAAATTTCAACCTTTACAGTATCGGTGTTTTTGGTCGAACCGGTTTTAAATGTTTCACCACAAGCACAAACAACTGTAACTTCGTGATAATTTGGATGGATACCCTGTTTCATTTTATCACCTCTTTTATGTATTACTGCATAATTATATATTATTTCTTTTTACAAGTCAACTGCTTTTAATGTAATTTTACAAAAATCTATAAAAATATTTAATGGAAATTTTACTTGATTTTTTTTGAATATTATATTACAATAAGATTTAGAATAATAAGGAGTAA
>JAZNVV010000048.1:0-20258 GCA_045593005.1 Christensenellaceae bacterium
TTATCTGCGCGCCTGCCTCTTTTAAATCTCTTGGATACACGCCTTTAACTGTTGCCTGCGTGCCAACAGGCATATAAATAGGCGTGTCAATATCACCGTGAGGGGTATGTAATATGCCAGCCCTTGCCCCCGTGCGTGTATCTTGTTTAATTGTTTCAAACCAAAAAGGTTTTTCGATTTTAGTGTTAGTTTCAATCATAATTTATTTTTTAAGGTTTTTTTAGAATAATTAATAAAGTTGTTTTTGCGAAGTTTATAAATATTAAGTGTTTGGTTTTAGAAACGAGCGTGAGTAGGCTCGACAAGTTGTGGGATGAGTTAGACCGTCTGGTCAACGAAGTTGTTTTAACGAAACAGCAAACGAAGTATTGCGAAGTTTATAAAGTAGAAAATTTTTGTCTTAGAAACGAGCAAGACAAGGCTCGTGAGTTAAAACAGATGAGATAGAACGCCTGTTCATCGAAGTTGTTTTAACGAAACAGCAAACGAAGTATTGCGAAGTTTATAAGGCAAAAATTAAAGGCTCGGAAAAAACCGAGCCGTTAACCCTCCGTAAATTATTCTTCGGAAATTGCACCAACAGGACAAGCGGCAGCACAAGCACCACAGCTAACGCAAGCATCAGCGTCAATAACGTACTGTGTATCACCTTCTGCGATAGCGCCTACTGGACAATTTTCTGCGCAAGCACCACAGCTAACGCATTCATCACTAATTTTGAAAGCCATATTATGCCTCCTTAAAATATTTTATAGTAATATGATACCATATTAAATTCAATTTGTAAAGATTAATCTAACAATTTTTTAATATCTTCGCTTTCTTCGTTGTCCTCGGCAATTTGTTGTGAAGATTTGAACTTGACGTCTTTAAGGTCAAAATCTTTATAGACCTCGCTACCGTCTGATTTTGAAATCTTAACCTTAACAAGAAGTTTAAGCATATTGTTAGTAATCACGACGCCGTCGCCCTCTGGGGTAGAAACCGTCGAGCCCAGTTTTGGCATCTTTTTAAATATTTCGGCATAGTAACCGTTTTCATATTCAAGACAACACATAAGTCTGCCACACAAACCACTAATTTTAGTAGGATTAAGTGAAAGACCTTGCGTTTTAGCCATCTTTATTGAAACTTTCTTAAAATCAGGCACGCAAGAAGAACAGCAACACTCTCTACCACACGGTCCAAGCCCACCAACAAGTTTTGTTTCATCACGAATTCCTATCTGGCGAAGTTCAATCCTTACCTTGAACGCAGATGCAAGCTCCTTAACTAAATCTCTAAAATCAATTCTGCCGTCGGCTGTGAAATAGAAAATAAGTTTTTTGCCATCAAAAGAATATTCAGCGCCGACAAGTTTCATATCAAGCCCAAGCGCTGAAATTTTTTCTTCAGCATCTTCAAGTGCTTTAGGAATTTTCTTTTCATTTTCCTTTATAAGAGCGTCGTCTTTTTTTGACGTCTTTCTAATAATAGGCTTTAACGGACGAACAACTTCGTCGTCAGGAACTTCCCTAATTCCAAAAACGACCGTGCCATACTCTTGCCCTTTTGCCGTTTCTACTATAACTCCCGAGCCTGGCTCGTACGTTTCATTTTCCTTTGCCGGAGCAAAATAATACACTTTAGAAGTGTTCTTAAATTTTATTCCAACTATTTTTTCCATTTATATTTTCCCTCCAAAATCTGAAGAAGCAATCTTTCTATCACCATTACGTCATTACCATTAAACCAAACTTTACGTTTTGCCTCTGAAATTTTATCAAGCGCATATAAGCACGAGGCACGATTAAAGCCCACAACTTTATCAAAAAAATCAATGTTTGGCGAGTTTTGGCACAACCGTTGGTCGCTAAAATAGACCATCATATCATAAAACAACACTTCAAGCGAGTTTAATAAATTCGACAAATCAACCTTTGAGGACAAAATTATGTTCATCACCTTTAACGTGTCGCGACTGCTACCAAGTTGCTCTAAAACGGTTTTCGCAAGTTCTTCTGAACGGGCAAATTGCTCGTCCAAATAAAGTTGCGTCGCATTACCGTACGTGCCGTCCGACGCCCTAACTGCCCTCATAAGTCTTAATCCATCAGGATAATCGAACTTTAAGGCATCATATAATTGCTCGGGCGAAAAAGGTGCAATCTCTACCGTTTTTACCCTTGATTTTATGGTCGGCAATACAGCGTGTTCACTACTTGCCCCTATAATTATGTAAACGTTTGCAGGTGGTTCTTCAAGAGTTTTTAAAAGTTTATTTTGTGCCGAAACGTTCATATCCGTAGCGTCGTTTATAACGAATATTTTTTTACTGCACTCAAACGGCTTGACAAAACTGTCGGCAACGATATAATCAACGTCTTCTGCTGTAATTTTATCCCCTTGCGTTCGTGGGTAAAAAGCCACGTCCGTTAAGCGTTCTTCCGAAATGAGCCTGCATTCACGACATATTCCACAAAACTCACTATCTTCGCACATAATAAGTTTTGCAAAAATCTTTAAGTAGTCGCGCAAATATTTTTTATCGGAAGACACCACCATATATGCGTGCGAAAGCCTACCCGCCTTTTTATCACGGGCAACAACGTTGTACGCTTTCGATTTTTTGATGAGTTCCGAATAATTTGCCATTTATAATATACCCTTATTTTTAAGTGCGCTGATAATTTTTGCGTGTGTTTCGTACACTTTACCACTACAATCAATTTTAATAAAACGCTCGGAGAATTTTTTAGATAATTCGATATACCCTCTATAAACGTCGTTATGAAAATCAATTCCACTTTGCTCTATTCTATCGTCCTTGTCAGCACCACCCTTTCTCTTAAAAGCGTCGCTAGGCGTGATGTCTAAAAACAACGTTGCATCAGGCAAGCAATTATCCATAGCCCTACGATTTATACTTTCAATATACTCAAAAGTCAAGCCCTTTGCATATGCCTGATAAGCATATGACGAATCAACGTATCTATCGCATAAAACGTTAACGCCGTTTTCTAAATTTGGTTTAATTACGGTGCGAACGTGTTGCGCACGTGCTGCTGCAAACAGTAATGCTTCCGTTTCGTCGCACATATCTTTATTTTCGGCATCTAAAATGACAGCCCTTATCTTTTCAGATATGCTTGCACCACCAGGCTCTCTCGTTAAAATATACGGTATTGAATTTTTTTCAAAATATTCGCAAAGGAGTTTTATTTGCTTTGATTTGCCTGCTCCTTCACAACCTTCAAACGTGATAAATTTACCTTTCATAATCTTCCTATATAGTATAAATTCAACCTAACGGTAGTGCGAAACTAGTCCAAAAACGCCGTCGTTTCTCTTACTAAAGCATTGATGACTGAAATCGTTTCAAATTGTAATTCAGGTTGATCGTATAAAAAATCAAACACTGCCAAAACGGTATGTTTTGCCGTCGGCGCAGAGTTTTCACCTGTGTATAAAGATGCGTAAGTGGTTATGTCCGTTTTACCGGTAGCGCCTACAAGTTTAGATAAATCAATTCCGTATTTTTTAGCACTCTCGTCACCTTTTGTTTCCGATTTGTAGTTGACAAAAATGTCCATTTGAAGCAATTTATCGAAATCGTTTATCTCCTTAAATAGCTGTTCTATGCGCTTATTTTCAAGCTTAACGCCCTCTGCTTTTTGGCTATCTTTTTTGAACCTATTATCTTTTTTAGAACGCTCTAAAAACTTGGTTTTTACAACGTCGTAATTGATATTAGACACAACAAAGCCGTTTGATTGATTAATCTTAAACAAAGAGGCATAATTTTTGGCATCAGCCATAAGCTTATCAAGGTCGTAAATATTATAATCGTCCACCATAGACCTAAAATTAGACTTTGTATAAACGTCCCCACCAGGCTCGTCAGGCACGTCCGAAGTAACTATCATATCCCCGTTGCCTATAACCAACCAACCTTGAAGTTGTTCAGCTCCATAAGTGGTATTAAGTGGAAAAACGCTATGATATTGAATATCATAACTTAAAACGTCCTTGTCTTCAATGAGGTTATTCATATTAGTCGGACAATCGGAAATAATTTCAGGCGAATAATAAAAATAAAACTGCTGACCATTAGTTAGCAATCTTTCTTGAGAGCCAAGTTGAATAAACAACAAGCGCCACAAAAAACACACGCAAACTATAAGCGCGACAATCTTAATCCATTCATAATGCATAAATGCAGAAAATCTCTGCTTTGTAATTTTATTATCCATTTATACCGACCTAAAAATCGTCTTTTTTATTAAGGCGCTCGACGTCTTTACGCCGAACGCCCTTTTGTTTTATTGTTTTGCTTTTGGTTTCATTGTTGGGAATAAAAGCACGTCCCTAATTGTAGCGCTGTCAGTTAAAAGCATTACTAATCTGTCAACGCCAAAACCTAAACCACCTGTCGGTGGCATACCATATTCAAGAGCCGTAATAAAGTCTTCATCAACCTTGGCGTCGTTGCCACCCTTCGCTCTCTTTGCGGCAACCTGTTTGTCAAATCTTTCCTTTTGGTCAATAGGGTCGTTGAGTTCAGAGAAAGCATTGCCCATTTCTCTTGCGAAAATAAAATATTCAAATCTTTCAGTAAACGCTGGGTTTGAAGGCTTTCTCTTTGCAAGTGGTGAGTTTTCAACAGGATAATCGTATATGATTGTCGGTTGAATAAGATTTTTTTCAACGTATTCGTCAAAGAACGCAATAAGAACGTGTCCCTTCGTAGCGTCTTTACCTTCTTCCACGTTTACACCCATTTTGTCGGCAACTGCTCTTGCGTCGGCGTCGGTAGTCCAGTCGTTATAGTCTACACCGGCGTATTTTTTAACAGCCTCTACCATAGTAAGCCTTTCCCACTTTTTGCCCATATCAATTTCTACACCTTGATACGTTATAACGTCGCTACCACATACTTGTCTTGTGATAGTCTTATACATATCTTCAATAAGGTTCATCATATCGATATAGTCGCTGTATGCTTGATACATTTCAACCGTGGTAAATTCAGGGTTGTGAGATTTATCCATACCTTCGTTACGGAAAATTCTACCAACTTCGTAAACCTTGTCGAAACCACCTACTATAAGTCTTTTTAAGTAAAGTTCCGTTTCGATACGAAGATACATATCAATACCTAGTGTGTTATGGAAGGTCTTGAACGGTCTTGCAGCAGCGCCTATTTCAAGTGGTTGCAAAACTGGCGTATCAACTTCAAGATAGCCAACACCATCAAGATAATTTCTGATTGCCGATAAAATTTTTGAACGAGTTACGAAAGTTCTCTTTACTTCCGGATTAGCGATAAGGTCGACTTCACGCTGACGATAACGCATATCTTCGTCCTTTAATCCGTGATATTTTTCAGGAAGTGGCAATAGCGATTTTGAAAGCAATTCAATACTTCTTGCGTGAACGGAAATTTCACCCGTTCTCGTCTTAAAAACTTCCCCCGTGATGCCAACAATATCACCGATATCGTATTCTTTGAACGCCAAATAGTCGTCGCCCAAGTCGTTAATAGAAAGGTACGACTGAATAGTCCCCTTACCATCTAAAATAACAGCAAAAGACGCTTTGCCCATAATTCGCTTGCTGATAAGTCTACCTGCAATACCTACGCTTTTACCCTCGTAATTAATAAAATCGTCTTTGACGTCCTGACTGTACGTCGTTCTGTCGTATTTAACTTTTTCGTACGGGTTTTTACCTGCCGACTGCAAAGCTGAAAGCTTTTCCCTTCTAACCCTTAAAATTTCGTTAAGGTCAAGTTCTTCCGTTACCGGTGTTTGATTAACGTTTTCTGCCATTTTAATAAACCTTCTTTATCTCAAGTATAATTTTGCCTTCTGGAACGGTGATTTCTACTGTTTCACCAAGTTTTCTATTTAAAAGTGCGTTGCCGATAGGTGATTCGTTTGAAATTTTACCCTGCATAACGTCAGCTTCCGTTGTTCCTACAATTTTGAATGTCATTTCTTCGTCATAAGATTTGTCGATAACGTCTACCGTAGAACCAAGTGAAATAACGCCCTTTTTCTTGCCGGTTTCTTCAATAATTTCGGCATATTTAAGCATTGTTTCAATTTCGTTTATACGGGCTTCGATACGAGCCTGTTCATTTTTCGCTGCATCATATTCAGCATTTTCCGACAAGTCACCAAAATCTCTTGCAATCTTAATTCTTTCAGTAATTTCTACTCTTTTTTCCAAAACAAGGACTTTAAGTTCTTTTTCAAGTTCTTCTTTACCTTCTTTGGTTAAAAACACACGTTCTGCCATTTTTTATCTCCTTTATTAACAAAGCGTTTTAATGCTATATTTTTCTAATTACTTATTATATATAATAAGTTAGCATTTGTCAAGGTTTTACTTTAAAGGTTAAAAAATTTACTTTTATTACTGCTTTTTAAAAAAGGTATTGACAAACGTAAAATTCGTGATAAAATATTATCGTCAAGGTAGCACCTTGCTTTTACAGTTTGAATTTCATTTTTCTGAATAATATATGTCGCATTTGGTTCGCTTTTATAGCGAACCTTTGCGTTTTAAATGTAATTTGGTCAACTTTCGCAATACCGTTGCCCACAAAAAATGTATTTTTGCAATAAATAAGGGAGCTAACGCCCCCTTATTTATTCTTTTATCTTTCGCAATAACTGTTGCAACACGTACACTCACAAGAAGCTGAATTACCGTTGCAATCGCACCCTACTTGGATTTTTTCAAGATTGCAAACGTTTCCACCTTCGTTATGAATACATTGTCTTACGTTACAACTAACTCCGATATTTCTTTCCATATACACTCTCCTTTTATTGAACGTACTATTATTATTGTCTACGAAATGATTTTTATAACAAATACTATTGACTTTTTTTAATAAAAATCATAAAATATCAAAGTAGACGGTAATTATCGCTATTTTGCCGTTTTTGGAGGTATTATGAAGGTAATTTTATTACAGGACGTAAAAGGTTCTGGTAAAAAAGGTGATATTATTAATGCAGCAGACGGCTTTGCAAAAAATTTTTTAATTAAACGTGGTATGGCTAAACCTGCCGACGCGCAAGGCGTTGCTGAAATTAAAGCACAAAAAAATGCTGCCGCTTTTCATAGACAAGAAGAACTTAAAGCAAACGCAGCATTAAAGTCCGAACTTGATGGAAAGACTGTTACGCTTACCGTTAAAACGGGTGAAAAGGGTAGGTTTTTTGGCTCTGTAACTAATAAAGAAGTTGCTGAAAGATTTACCGAAATGGGCTACTCTATCGACAAAAAGAAGATATCTATCCCTGCAATTAAAAACGTTGGTAGTTATCCTGCTACAATAAGAATTTCTGCTGAAGAAACTGCAAAAATAACCGTCGTCATAAATGCTGAACAGTAAAAATATACCATTTTTATAGACAACGGTATCGTGAAATTTGACCATAAATTAAAAAGGACGCTAATTTTAGCGTCCTTTTATTATTTTTTGTATTTGTTTACAAATCTCGAAATTTTTTCTACTGCAGACTTTAAATTTTCCATCGAGTATGCATATGAACAGCGTATACAATATTTACCAAACTGACCAAACGCGCTACCAGGAACTACTGCCACCTTTTCTTCTTCTAAAAGTTTTTCAGCAAATTCATCACCCGTCATGCCCAAACTTTCAACACTTGGAAATATGTAAAATGCGCCTTTTGGCTCAAAACAGTTAAGCCCCATTTTGGTAAAACTATCATACATAAAACGACGGCGCTTGTCGTATTCGGAACGCATATATTCTACTGTTGAAAAATCATCCAGTTTGCCACTCTTTAACGCAAACAATGCGGCGTGTTGTGAAAATATAGGTGCGCAAATAATCGCGTATTGATGAATTTTTAGCATTGCATTAATAATCGACGTTGGCCCACAAACAAACCCTACACGCCAGCCTGTCATTGCAAAACTTTTTGAAAAGCCGTTTATTAAAACCACCCTGTCTTTCATCTCCTCAAAAGAGGCAATGGACGTAAACTTGCCGTCATAACAAAGCTCTGCGTAAATTTCGTCAGAAATAACCAAAATATCGTTTTCCACTAAAACAGGAATGATCGCTTCTATATATTCCCTTTCCATAATGCCACCAGTAGGGTTGTTTGGGTATGGGAAAATAATAGCCTTGGTCTTTGCTGTGATGACAGAACGTAGCATATCGGGGGTTAATTTAAAGCCATTTTCAAGCTTGCACGGAACGGAAACCGGCACGCCTCCACAAAGTTCCACACACGGTGCGTAAGAAACGTAACTTGGGTCGGGAATTAACACTTCATCACCAGGGTCGGTAACGGCACGTAGGCATATGTCAATAGCTTCAGATGCGCCTACGGTAATTATAGTATTGTCAGCAGAAAAATCGACGTTAAAGCGTGATTTAAGATAGGAAGAGATTTCTTCCCGAAGTTCAGGCATGCCTTTATTAGACGTATACTGCGTATATCCCTTTTTTATTGTTGAAATGCCTGCATTTCTAACTTCCCACGGGGTAATAAAGTCAGGTTCGCCCACTCCCAAAGACAAAATATCCTTTTGTCCTGCAACAAGGTCGAAAAACTTTCTTATCCCACTCGGTTTAATGCTTTCGGCTCTTTTACTTACGAAATTTTTCATTAAACGATACACTGCCTTTCAATCATTTGTTTTTTACATACTTGCCCCTCAATCTTATACTTCTTTAAGATGAAGTGCGTAGCCACGCTTACAATACCGTCAATAACCCCTAATTTTTCCGAAACAAACTTTGCAACGTCCGTGATATTTTTGCCCGTAACCATTATGGCAAGATCAAAACTACCACTCATTAAATATAAACTTTTAACTTCATTAAAATGGTAAAGTTCTTCAGCAAACGCGTCAAAGCCCATAAGTTTTTGTGGAACAACTTTTACTTCGATTAAAGCCTCAACTTGACCTTCTTCTAAAAGCTCTGTATTTAATATAGCAGAATATTTTACAATGATACCACTATCTTCAAGTTCCGTTATGGCCTTTTGAACGTCAGCCTCGCTTGCACCTGTCATAACGGCAATCTCTGGCACGGTGTATCTGGCGTTTTCCTGTAAAAGAACTATAATTTTTTGCTTAAAGCTATCCATAACGTAACTCCTTTTTATGAACTTTATTAATTTTAAATTCATACAACTATATTAAAGTTATTTTAACTTTAACGCACGGTTTTGTCAAGACAATTCTTGATTTTATTTTATATATGTGCTACAATTTATCCGTAAAGAGGTCAATATGGTTAAAATTTGGGCAAAAATAATAAAAAAAGACAAAATTATAAAGCAATACGTTTTTACTAAAGAGGGCGCTATAGATTACGCTGATTTTTTTGATTACGTCACCGAAATTTGTTACCAGTTAGACGTTCCTACCCCAGTAGTTATTAAAACGCATATTTTTAATTATGCCAAGTATAATTACGTTCGCTTTTTACCAACCGATTTTGTTGAAAGCGTTTCCTTTGACAAATTAGTGCTTGAAAATATTGAAGGCAAGTAAAATGGTCGCGTTTCACGCCACCGTTACTATGCAAAATGCAACCAAAATAAAAGTCTACGCATTGCGTAGACTTTTTTTTATTTGCTTATAAGAGCGTCTATTGCTTCAATATATCCGTCAAACCCCTTGCCGGTTATAGTTAAAAACGCGTACTTTTTAACAAAAGAAATTTGCCTAAAATCTTCTCTACTATCAACGTCGGTTATATGCACTTCAACAGTAGGGATATCGACTGATTTTAAGGCGTCTAAAATTGCAACGCTAGTATGTGTATATGCGCCTGGGTTGATAACTATACCGTCAAATTTTTGATAGGCTTTTTGAATTTTAGTAACGATTTCCCCTTCATAATTAGATTGAAAGCATTTCACACTAATATTTCTCTCTTTTGCGCTATCTTTAATAAGTTTTACAAGCGCTTTATAAGTTTTATCACCGTAAAGATGTTTTTCCCTAATACCTAACATATTAAGATTTGGTCCGTTTATAACAAGTATTCGCATCTGTTTGCTATCTCCTTTGCAATTTCATTTACACTTTTGTCGTTGACAATCGTAATATCGGCGCATTGACGATATAAATCTTTGCGCTCTAAATAAATTTTTTCTAATTCTTTTACTGATTTTGATAACGGTCTGTCTTTTGTGGAAAGTGAAAACAAATCTCTTTGTAGCCAAACGACTTTTCCGTTGCTAGAAAGCAAGTAATGATTTTTTTCTCTTTTTATTATACCACCACCCGTAGCAATAATTGCGCTACGCTCGTTAACAGCTGTTTTTAATGCTTGCTCCTCTAAATCACGAAAGACTTCTTCTCCACAAGCAGAAAAAATTTCCGGTATAGATTTATTAGTCGTTTTAACAATAAGCTCGTCTGTATCTATAAACTTTTTGCCTGTTAAGTCGGCAAGTTTTTTACCTACGGTAGATTTACCCGAACCAGGCATACCTATTAAAATAATATTGTTCGTTTCCCTTAAAATATCGTCAACAACAGGCGAAATAATTTTATTATCATCAGAAAAACCTTTATTAGAAAAGCCCAAAAAAAGATCTCTAGCGTATTTTGCTTGCGCAACAAGCATAGACAGCCCGTTTGCCGTTGCTATTCCTTTTTGCTTTGCCATATAAGCAAGTTTTGTCAACGAAGGGTTGTATATAACGTCGGCAACTCCGGTTAAATTCTTAAATTTTTCAACGTCAATCGGGGCGTTAAAACTATCAGGATACATACCCACGGGGGTAGTATTTATTATAACTTCAGTATCAGTTAAGTCGTAGCAATTTTGGTAATTTACGTCGCCCGTTCTTGAAACGATAACAACCTCTTTTGCACCACATTCACTAGCGACAACCCTTGCCGTGTTTGAAGTTCCACCACTACCTAAAATCATAACTTTTTTGCCGTCTAAATTTATGCCTGCAGAAGAAAGCATAAACTTCATACCCCAAAAATCGGTGTTGTATCCGTAAAGTTTTCCGTCTTTTTTTACGACGGTATTTACAGCGCCTATTTTTATTGCTAACGGTGAAACAACGTCTAAAAACTTTATAACGGCTTTTTTATATGGAATTGTAACGTTATATGCGTCGTAATCGCCGTTTTTGACAAAATTTTCAAGTTCGACTTCGTCTTTTAATTCTATCAAATCGTACGTGTAACCACCTAGCATAGAGTGTATTTGTGGTGAATAACTATGCTTTAACGTTTTACCTATAAGACCGCATTTCATCAATACGTTCCCCCCTAAATCACTACCATTAATACTAAATTACTTCGTTATATGCGCCAAGGAAAGCAAACTGCTCGGTTGAACAATCAAGTTCAGCGATAAGATTTTGTACGTCCTGACGCGTAATGTCGCATTCAAAATCAAAATAGAACATAAACTCAAATTCAAGACCTATCATAGGACGACTTTCAAGTTTGGTTAAATTTATGCCAAGGTTTGAAAACTTGCCAAGTAGTTTGTATAAACTGCCCGGCGTATGCGACAACGTGGTCATAATGCTAATACGCTGTGAGCCTTTGTAAATTTCAAAGTCTTTAGCGATAAGAATAAATCTCGTATAATTTCCACTTACGTCCTGAATTCCACCTTTAATTACCTTTAAGTTGTAAAGTTCAGCACATTCTTTTGAAGAAATAGCAGCAACGTCAGTCCTGCCACTTTCGCTAACCATTTTTGCAGCAAGGGCAGTATTTGCGCAAGCCGTTACAGTAGCGTTAGGGAAGTTTTTTTCAATAAAACGTCGGCATTGATTAATAGCCTGCTCGTGCGAAAAAATTTCCTTTATGCCCTCTGCCTTTGCCCCACTATTCGCCACTAAATTGTGCGAAATAGGTAGTCTGATCGATTTTACTATATGGAATTTATGCTCCTTCATAAGATCGTATACTTGATAAACAGAGCCTGCATAACTGTTTTCGATAGGAAGAAGTCCAAACTTGCAAAAGCCCTTTTCAACTGCCTGAAAAACCCCTTCAAAACTTTTAAAAAAGGTTATGTCGGCAAGTTCAAAAAGTCTATCGGCGGCAATGCCAGAATATGCCCCCGGCACGCCTTGACACGCTACTTTTGCACCGATAGGAAAATCCTTTTCGCCACTTTCAACTGCTTTTTTAAGAAATTCGGCAACTTCAGATTTGCATTCAATGTTGCTTGCCTGATAGGACTTGCTTGTTTCAAAAAGCGTTTCATACACCCTTTTTAGATATATTTGCATTTCTGCAGGTTGACCTTCGGTTATTCTTAAAAGAATTTTCTTCTCTCTTTCAGGATCGTTAGTGGCTTTGCCAGTCTGTTTTTTTGCCTCGGTTACTGCCTTAACAAGTTCCATTCTTTGAAGATATAATTCTTTTATTTTATCGTCTGTAACGTCTATTTGTTCTCTAATTTTACTTAAATCCATAATTTATCCTATTAAATCGTATATTGCTAAAGAAGCGACTGCCTCTATTACCGGAACTGCTCTTACAACGATACAAGCGTCGTGCCTACCCTTAATTTCAAGCTCGCACTCGGTCATATCGTCAAGATTTACACTACGCTGTTTTCTTAAAATGGACGGCGTAGGCTTGACTGCAACTCCAAAAGTTATAGGCATACCGTTTGAAATTCCACCGTTTATGCCACCGTTGCGATTAGTTTTTGTCTTTACCACGCCGTTATCAATAAAGAACTGGTCGTTCGCTATAGAGCCGTTCATATTGCAAAAATCAAAGCCCGAACCAAATTCAATGCCCTTAATAGCAGGAACGGCAAAAACAAGGTGTGATATAACGCTTTCAATGCTGTCAAACATAAATTCACCAACACCTACGGGAACGCCTTCAATCACGCATTCAATCTTGCCACCAACCGAATCAAGATTAGCGTGGGCTTTTTCAATTTCTTCAAGCATATCTTCTTTAAGACTTTCGTCTAATAATGGGAAGGCTTGGCCTTTTACGTTTATTTTTTCGACGTTTTTATAAGACGCACCAACGACGTTACCTATTTGTGAAATATACGCCGTAACGGTAATACCCATCTTTTTAAGCAGTTGCTTGCAAATTCCACCAGCTATACACATAGCGACGGTCATCCTGCCCGAAAATTTACCCCCACCCCTATAGTCAAAGCCATTTCCGTACTTTGTAAAACCAACAAAATCAGCGTGCGACGGACGTGGTATTTTTTTAAGATTGTCATAGTCAGCACTTTTTTGCGAAGTGTTTTTTACTATTGCATAAAAAGTGTTTCCGTCTAAAACCCCACCGTTTGCGCCGGAAATTATCTCTGGCAGGTCAGGCTCAAAACGCTTTGTTGAATATGATGTATTTACAGCCTTTCTTCTATTTAAAAATTGTTGTAACGTTTCTTCGTCGTAAAAATCACCCTTGCTAAAACCATCTACTTTTACGCCTATTTCAGGAGCGTGTGAAGCGCCGTAAATTTCAACGGTCAACTTATTGCCCTTATATATTGAATGGCGGCTGTCGTTAAATTCAGTCACTAACCTTTCCTCCTAACAACGAATAATCTTTATAAAAATCAGGGTACGACTTATTAACGGCATCTGCGCCCTCTATAATCACCGTGTTTTTTGCAATTAGTGCGCCTATTGCCGTAGACATTGCTATACGGTGGTCATTAAATGACGATACCGTTCCCCCCGAAAACTGACCATTTGCCCCGTTTATGAACAAATTATTATCTTTTTCATACGCCGTAACACCAAACGCTGATAGCATATTAATAGTACTTTCTACCCTATTGCTTTCTTTAATTTTTAGGCGCTGAACGTTTGTTATAACAGACTGACCTTTTGACGCGCCTGCCAAAATGGATGCTATCGGAACAAGGTCTGGACAATCGTTTGCATTAAAAGTAAACGCTTTTAATTCGCTCTTTTTTGCAGTTACTTTATCATTGTCAATTTTAAGATGAGCGCCTGCCGATTTAAGTATATCGACAATTACTTTATCACCTTGTAAACTTGATAGGTTAAGCCCACTAACGGTAACCTCTCCACTAATTGCGCCACCCACCAAAAAGAACGCCGAATTTGACCAGTCCCCCTCAACGTCAGTCATTGCTGGCTTAAATTTTTGATTTCCTTTAATTATAAACTTATTTTCATTTTCAATAATTTCAATGCCATATTTTTTAAGAACTTCAAGCGTAATATCAACGTAAGGTCTTGACGCTATGTTTGTAGTCAAATTTATCACGCTATCCCCGTCTAATAAAGGTAGCGCAAACATAAGTCCGGTTATATATTGTGAACTAACGTCGCCACGGATAGAAAATTCCCCTGCCGTCAATTTGCCAGTTACGATTAACGTATTTTCTTTTTTTACAAAAGAAACACCGTGATTTGACAACGCTAAAAACAATTCGTCGTTAGGTCTTTGCATAAGTTTGCCGTGACCGACAAAAGTAAATTTGCCCCCTATTGCCAAAACAAGTGGAATAAAAAATCTTAAAGTCGAGCCCGATTCCCCAGCGTCGAGTAATTCACCGTTTTTTAAAGCAGAAAGACACCTTTTAGTAGCAAGCACGTCACCAGACTCTGTTGCTTTAAGCGTATCGACTTGCCCTGTCGCTAAATAATGGCATATCATTGCTCTATGTGCGAAAGATTTTGATGTTATTGCTGAAATTTCGCCATTTAATGTTGATGAAAATATCTTTTTTATCATTGTATTATACCGTGAAAAGTTCTTCAAGTAAATCTACGTTAATTGTTTCAAGACGCGCGTCGCCTATCCCGTGAATAGTAACGACGGTTATCATATTTTTGTCGCGTTTTTTATCTTTTAGCGCGTTTTTAGCAAGCGTTTTTGCATCAAATGGACAATTTTCGCCCCCAACGGTAGCGTCAAGCATTGCCACAAGGTCGTTGTACACTTCCAAATTTATATACCCTTTTTTAAGAGCAGATGCCGTCATAATTTTAAGTCCCATACCAACGGCTTTCCCGTGCGAAATTGTGTAATCGCTTACCTTTTCAATGCCGTGGCAAGGGGTATGGCCAAGGTTTAAAAATTTTCTAATGCTTTGTTCGAACTCATCTTCTTCAACCACCTTGCGCTTGTAATCTATCGACATTTTAACAAGTTTAATTAAGTCCCTATCTTCTTTTATAAGCTCATTGTAAATGTTTTTATCTAAAATCGCATATTTAGCAAGTTCACCCATGCCGTCGAGATATACGTCTTTTGGAAGGTCGCGTAAAACAGAAACGTCACATATTACAAGCGACGGCTGATAAAACGCCCCAACAAGATTTTTGCCTTGTGGTAAATCAACGGCAGTTTTACCACCAACGGAAGAATCTATCTGCGACAAAAGAGTTGTCGGAATTTGTACGTATTTTATCCCACGTAAATATGTTGATGCAACAAAGCCTGCCATATCTCCAACAACGCCACCACCTAGCGCAACAACTGCGTCGGCACGCGTCAATTCGTTTTGGGCTAAAAATTCAATAATCTGTCCGTAGGTTTTAAGGTTTTTAGAACTCTCCCCTGCTGTAAAGACAAATTTAACAATGCTAAACCCAGCGTCTGAAAGCGATTTTTCAAGCACGTCTGCGTAAAGTTTATCGACGTTATCGTCGGTTATAATTGCAATTTTATTTGGGGAAAGCACGTCCTTTATCAAATCGCCAGCGTTACTGATAATATTTTCACCCACGACGACGTCGTAGCCCTTTCCTGCGTTTACACGTATTTTTTCAACTAACATACCTGCTCCGTTAAACGTTTATTTTAGAGTTTTTTGCCTTTTCTGCCAACAATTTCTTTTCATTGCCGTCTGCTAAAAGCGCCTTTAATTGTTCCATATCGCCTTTTTCTAGCGCAGAAGAATATTCTTGTAATTTTTCTATCATAATAGCGATTTCTCTAATAAGATTATCGCTGTTTTCCATCATAAGTTGCGACCACATTTCTGGTGAAAGCCTTGCAACCCTAGTCATATCCCTAAAACTACCTGCCGAAAACCCTAAATACTGTTGCGCTGTAGGACTTTTAATATATGAACTTGAAACGACGTGTGCAAGTTGCGAAGTGTAAGCAATAATTTCGTCGTGCTTTTCAGCCGACGTGATTACCACGCTACCAAAACCTATTTCAAGTGAAAATTGCTTGATAAACGCAAGCGTTCTTATATCTGCTTTAACCGGAACTAAAATCATTGACGCCCTATCGTATAAAGTTGCCGTCGAGTGCTTAATACCCGAAAACTCTCTACCAGCCATAGGATGCGCACCGATAAATTCAAGCGCTGGGAAAGAAAAGGCGAGTTCCTTCATAATCTCCACAACAAAACGCTTATTGCCACAGCAGTCCAAAATTACACAGCCGTCTTTTAATTTAGGGCAATACTCTTTGAGTGCAATTTTTAACGCCTTTGGATAAAGCGCAAAAATCATTAAGTCCATTTCGCAAGCGTTGTCGTCCGATAAAACTTCGTGATATGCTTTAAGCAACGCGCCCGTCTTCATTGCATTGTCGTCAAGGTCGAAAGCGTATACCGTGTGCTGTGTCCTATTGACGATAGTTCTTCCAAGAGAACCACCTATTAAACCTAATCCTACAATTCCTATTTTCATAATTTTACCATTTTTATTGTGTTTTGGCAACATTTGACACGTACGTTATGCCCAAAACGTAACCAAAGTTTTTATTTTATCACCTTATTTACAATAGGCAACATCTTGTTGACCTTTTGCATTAAACCGTCAAACTGTTCTGGACGAAGTGATTGAGCACCGTCGCAAAGAGCTTTCGTCGGGTCATTGTGAACTTCAATAATAAGCCCGTCAGCGCCAACTCCAACTGACGCAAGCGACATAGGTTCAACAAGTTTTGCCACCCCCGTTGCGTGACTTGGGTCAATAACGATAGGAAGATGCGTGAGCATTTTTAAAACTGGAACTGCCGATAAATCAAGAGTGTTTCTTGTAGTCGGTTCAAAAGTTCTTATGCCACGCTCGCACAAAATCACTTCGGTAGCGCCTTCGCTCATAATATATTCAGCGCTCATTAAAAGTTCTTGCAAAGTGTTGGCAAGTCCACGCTTTAAAAGTATCGGCTTGCCCATTTTTCCAACTTCTTTTAACAAGTCGAAGTTTTGCATATTTCTTGCACCGATTTGAACGACGTCAACCTTATAAAAATCGTCGATATGTCTTTCGCTCATAAGTTCGGTAACGATAGGAAGTCCCGTTTCTTCCTTTGCCTTTATAAGCATTTCAAGCCCCTTAACGCCAAGACCTTGGAAAGCGTAAGGCGAAGTCCTTGGCTTAAACGCGCCACCACGTAAAAGGGTTGCGCCAGCACTTTTAACGGCATTAGCAACTTCTATAATTTGACTTTCCGACTCAACCGAGCAAGGCCCAGCGATAACCTGAAAATATCCCCCACCGATTTTGTTGCCCGAAACATCTACGATAGTGTCTTCTGGATGAAATTTACGGTTTGCATTTTTATATGGCTCTTGAACGCGTTGAACTTTTTCAACAATATCAAGCGTACTGATAAGGTCGATATCGACTTTTGAAGTATCGCCTACAAGTCCTAATACGGTAGAATTTGCGCCGTGGCTTACGTGTACGTCAAGCCCTAAATCTTTAATCCAGTCAACAAGATTGTCAAATTGTCTTTTTTCACATTGATTTTTAACTACTATAATCATAAAAAATGCTCCTTATGTAAAACGTTATGTAACTATGTATGGTTGATTAGTGTTTTAACACGCTTTGATGGATAAAACACAATAAAGGTCAAGGCTAGAACAAGGGCGCATACCCACTGTGGTATGTAACCGAGTGATAGCCGAAGAGATTTGAAGTGTTTTGCCGTCAAAAATCAATCATAAATAGTGAAATAACATATAAATAAAAAAGGTTCTGTAAGCCACAGAACCTTTTGTTTACACACGCAAAAATAATCCGATAGCATTACTAACGAGATATTGAAACAAAAGTATTAAAATAAAAGTAATACGCAAAACGTTTCATAATTTCTGCTCCTATTGCTACAAATTATACTCTTGTATTTTTCCGTTGTCAATAAGTTTTATGAAATTTTAATGTATTTTATTAAAAAAATTGCGATAATTGATAAAAGTTAATTTATTTTTATTAATAATAAATATGATTTTTTCGCTTGTAAAATAAAAAAGCGTAGACAACTGACTACGCTTAATTTTTATAATATTGCTGATGAAAAAGCCACGAATAACAAAAGCGACAACACGTCGATTATAGTTGTAATAAAAGGACTTGCCACAACAGCAGGGTCTAAACGGATAAGTTTGGCAACAAATGGTAAGATTGCACCAACAAGTTTTGCCATAATTACAGTTATAGCAAGAGAAAGCGACACAACCATAGAGTTAAGCAAGTTATAATCGTACCCAAAAAGCATACCGTCAATAAGTATTAACTTTCCAAAACATACGATACCTAAAATCGTTGCGCAAAATAAACCTACCCTTAACTCCTTCCAAACGACTTTGAAAAAGTCTTTTACTTCAACTTCTTTAAGCGACATACCACGAATAACGGTAACGGACGCTTGTCCACCTGCGTTACCACCCGTACCCATAAGCATAGGCACGCACGCAACTAAAACTGCCGCAAGAGATGCTTCATACGCGTTAAGAATTATTGCAGTAAAGGTTGCGCTTACCATAAGCAATAACAGCCATGGTATACGCGACCACCATAACTTGACAGCGCTCGTTTTAAGATAAGGCTTATCGCTTGATGAAGTAACACCGGCCATAAGAGAAATATCTTCCGTCGTTTCTTCACTAATGACGTCAATAATATCGTCAACCGTTACTATACCGACTAGGCGTTGTTCTTTATCAACAACCGGTATCGATAAAACGTCGTACTTTGTAAATAGATGCGCAAGAGTTTCTTGGTCGTCAGAAGTTTCGGTGTAAATAATATTTTCTTGCATTAAAGTATCAATTTCAACCGAATGGTCGGCCAAAATTAAATCTCTAATTGAAATAACGCCTTGTAACACCCTGCTCTTATCAGTAACGTATAAGGTATTAATTTGCTCGATTTCTTTTGCTCTTTTTCTAATAGACGCAAAGGCTTCGTCAACGGTCATACCAGACTTTAAGTCGATATATTCCGTCGTCATTACGCTTCCTGCCGTATCGTCTTTGTATTGCAAAAGCTTGTTTATCGTTTGCCTTGTTTCAGCAGAGGAATTCGCCAAAATCCTACTCGCAACGTTTGCAGGCATTTCTTCTAAAAGGTCGGTAGCATCGTCGTCGGATAAGTCTTCAATAATTCTATGAATTTCGTTGTCGGAAAGTTTTTGAATTAACTTTTCCTGCAAGTCGCTATCTATATAACTGAATACGTCGGCGCACATATTTTTAGGTAACAGACGGAAGATTTTTAATACGTCGTCATCATCAGAAACTTCTCCTAAAAACTCTGCTATATCCTGTTCGTAAAGTTCGGCAAGCGCTTGTTTTAACTGCACAAATCGTCTTTCGTGGAGTAAATCTAAATATTTTTCAAAGTTTTCAATCATAAGCACATATACCCCCTTAGCCGTTTCGGCAAATAAAAAACGCATTGCCCAAAAGACAATGCGTGATAGTCGCGCTTATCGTTTGAGCTTTAGCTTTGCGAGGCGGTGAAATTGTATTAGACTTCGCCTTGAAACGACGAGATCTGTTAAACCTGTGAAAAAGTGTCTCCACTTTTACACGGCAACAACCCATATCCTTGCAGTAGCCTTACCTACCGATTACATTTTTAGTGTAAACCCTATAAAGCAGTTTTGTCAACAATTTTTTTGCTGTTTTTTACGTAATGAGGAAAATTATTAATTTATTTCAAAATAAATCGTTTTAGCAAAGTTTTTTGATTTTTGTTTAACCTATTTTTAGTGTCGAATAGCGTCAAATTTTAACGTATGAAAATTTTATGAATTTTATCGCTGTAAAACACTTGACAAATAATTTATTTTCAATTATTATATACAAGCATCTAAATATCGCGGGATGGAGCAGCTAGGTAGCTCGTCGGGCTCATAACCCGAAGGTCGTGAGGTTCAAATCCCACCCCCGCAACCATTAGATACTCGTTTGATCTTTTCTCGTTCAAACGATTTTTCTTTTATTTCTTCTAGGTTTCTATGAGTTGCTATTTTGTTAAAGAAAACTAAACCTATGAATGCGCATTGACAAT
>JAZNVV010000049.1:0-5986 GCA_045593005.1 Christensenellaceae bacterium
GACTATTGTCCATTAATATATAATTTACAGGGAGGGCTGATTATGGCTCATTTGCAAGATAAAGCTATCAAACAAATTAACGAAATCTGTGATAGATACGTTAATGAAAAGACTCCGCTTATGATGATTTTAAGCGACATCCAAAAAGAGTACGGCTACATACCTCTTGAAGTACAGGAACTTGTTTCTAAAAGGACTGGCATTTCTGTTGCAGAAATATATGGCGTAGTAACGTTTTACACTTTCTTCTCTCTTAAACCTAAAGGGAAATACGTTATCGGTTGTTGTTTAGGAACTGCTTGTTACGTAAAGGGTGCGCAACAAATTATTGATACGTTTTCAGATATAATCGGCATTAAGCCTGGTGAAACGTCAGAGGACGGAATGTTTACACTTGATGCACTCCGTTGTATAGGTGCTTGTGGTATTGCTCCTGCAGTTACTATAAACGGTAAAGTTTATCCTAAACTTTCGGTTGAAGACGTTCCTAAAATTGTAGAAGAATATAGAGCAATGGAGGTAAAAAATGATTAAAAGTTTTGAACAACTTAAAGAAGTGAGCGCAAAATATGCGTCTTGTCTTGATGATAAATTTACTGGCAAAGATGGCAAAAGACACGTCGTTCTTTGTGGTGGTACTGGTTGTATTTCTTCTAATTCAAACGAAATAACTGAAAAGTTTAAGGTGCTTATTAAAGAAAAAAATCTTGAAGACAAAGTAACCGTTAACCAAGTCGGTTGTTTTGGTTTTTGTTCACAAGGTCCTTTCGTAAAGATATATCCAGAAGACACCCTTTATAGACTTGTTGGTTTAGATGACGTTGAAGAAATTGTTGAAAAAGATCTTATCGGTGGAGAAATTATAGATAGACTTTTATACGTAGATCCAAACGTTGCCAAAAAAATTACAAAGCAAGATGACATTAACTTTTATAAAAAACAAGTTCGTATCGCTTTACATGGATGTGGTAGCATAAACCCTGAAGATATTAATGAAAGTCTTGGCGCCGGCGCTTTTAAGGGGCTTGCAAAGGCTCTTTCAATGGGTAGAGAAGCCGTTATTCAAGAAGTGTTAGATTCTGGACTTCGTGGCCGTGGTGGTGGTGGTTTCCCTACGGGTAGAAAATGGCAGTTTGCTTTTGCTCAACCTGAAGGTGAAAAATACGTCGTATGTAACAGCGACGAAGGCGATCCTGGCGCATTTATGGATAGATCTATTCTTGAAGGTAATCCTTTGGCAGTTATCGAAGGTATGATGATTGCCGGTTACGCTATCGGCGCACAAAACGGTTATTTTTACGTTCGTGCAGAATATCCTATCGCTGTTTATAGATTAAAATTAGCAATTAAGCAAGCTGAAGAATTAGGTCTTTTAGGTGACAATATTCTTGGTACGGATTTTTCGTTTAGGGTACATATCAGATTAGGTGCAGGCGCTTTCGTTTGTGGTGAAGAAACTGCTCTTCTTAATTCTATTGAAGGACAAAGAGGTATGCCTAGACCACGTCCACCGTTCCCAGCTGTTAAAGGTTTGTGGGATAAGCCTACTATTATCAACAACGTTGAAACACTTGCTTGCGTTCCTTACATTTTAAGAGAAGGTAAAGACGTATTTGCAAGTCACGGTACTGAAAAATCAAAAGGCACGAAGGTTTTTGCACTCGGTGGAAAAATTAACAACGTAGGTTTGGTTGAAATTCCTATGGGTACGACTTTGCGTGAACTTATTTACGATATCGGTGGTGGTATCCCAGACGGCAAACAATTTAAGGCAATACAAACGGGTGGCCCGTCAGGTGGATGTCTTACGGCTGAAGATCTTGACACTCCTATTGACTTTGACAACCTTGTTGCTAGAGGCTCTATGATGGGTTCTGGTGGTGCTATCGTAATGGATGAAGACAACTGTATGGTTGACGTTGCAAAATTCTATATGGAATTTATTTGCGACGAATCTTGTGGTAAATGTACGCCTTGCCGTATCGGAACGAAGAGAATGTTAGAAATTCTTACTAAAATTACCGACGGAAAAGCAACGCTTAATGACCTTACGGAACTTGAAGAACTTGCAAATAACATTAAATCTAATTCACTTTGTGGTCTTGGACAAACTGCTCCTAACCCTGTTCTTTCTACGTTAAAGCATTTTAGAGATGAATACATAACGCATATTGTTGATAAAAAGTGTCCTGCGCATATTTGTAAAAATCTTATGGAATACTTTGTTGAACAAGATAAATGTTTCGGCTGTGGACTTTGTGCTAGACAATGCCCTGTTAACGCTCTCGTTAAAACCGATTACGTTGCTCCTGGTAAGAAGTTACCTGCATATAAAGTTGATACTGAAAAGTGTATTAAGTGTGGTATGTGTATTGCATCTTGTAAATTCAAAGCAATCGTTAAAAAGTAATAAATGGAGGTAATCAAAATGTCTAAGGTAAACATTAAAATAGAGGGCATACCTTTTCAAGTAGAAGCAGGTATGACTATTCTCGAAGCCGCTAAAATTTGTGGTTTTGAAATTCCTTCGCTTTGCACGTATAATCACGGCGAATGTTCAAAAGGTTCTTGCCGTGTATGTTTAGTCGAGGCAACAGGTGCTAGGGGCTTGGTTGCATCTTGCGTTTATCCTGTAGCTGAAGGTATGGAAATAACTATTTCTTCACCAAAAGCAACTGCTGCAAGAAGAACTTCGGTTGAACTTCTTCTTTCTAACCATAATAAAAACTGTCAACAATGCGAAAAGAACGGCAAGTGTGAACTTTTACACGTCGCTAAAGTTACTGGTGCTAGGGATGATATGTACGTTGGGGAGCAAACTCCTGTTACTATTGATAAATTAACTCCGTCTATTATGAGGGATACGTCTAAATGCGTTCTATGTGGCAGATGTGTCGAAAGATGCAAAAACGCACACGGTCTTGGTATTCTTGGCTTTGAAAAAAGAGGATTTAACACTATCGTTGCTCCTGCAGATGATAGAAGTTTTGCTAATTCACCATGTATCCTTTGTGGGCAATGCGTAAGCGTTTGTCCTACTGGGGCGCTTATGGAAGTGTCGGAAATTGATAAAGTAGACGAAGCATTTAAAGCAGGAAAGTTTGTTGTAGTTCAAACTGCGCCTGCAGTAAGAGCTGCGCTTGGTGAAGAATTTGATATGCCTATCGGTTCGCTTGTTACTGGCAAAATGGTTTCTGCGTTAAGGCGTCTTGGCTTTAAGAAAGTTTTTGATACTAATTTTGCCGCAGACCTTACAATTATGGAAGAAGCAACTGAACTTTTAGCAAGAATTAAAAATGGTGGAACGCTCCCTATGATTACTTCTTGCTCTCCTGGTTGGGTTAACTATGCAGAAATTAATTACGGTGATCTTTTACCACACCTTTCTTCCTGCAAATCTCCTCACGAAATGTTCGGGGCAATATTAAAGAGTTACTATGCTGAAAAAATCGGCGTTGATGCTAAAGATATGTTCGTAGTTTCAATCATGCCTTGTACGGCTAAAAAATACGAAAAACAAAGACCGGAACTTTCCGTAAACGGTGTTCAAGACGTTGACGCTGTTTTAACTACGAGAGAACTTGGTAAACTCATTAAACGTTCGGGTATTAACTTTACTAAACTTCCAGATTCTGAATTCGACAATGATATTGTTGGTGAATATACTGGCGCTGGCGTTATTTTTGGAACAACAGGTGGCGTTATGGAAGCTGCACTTAGAACGGCAGCGTTTAAGATTACTGGTAAAGAACTTGATAAAGTTGAATTTGTTCAGGTTAGGGGTTTTGACGGTATTAAGGAGGCTACTTACGACCTTAACGGCACCAAGGTTAAGATTGCCGTTGCACACGGTATGAAGAGCGCTAAAGTGCTTCTCGACCAAATTAGAGAAGGCAAGAGCGAATATCACTTTATCGAAATTATGGGCTGTCCTGGTGGCTGTATTGCTGGTGGTGGTCAACCATACGTTAAACCTTGTTTCCTTCCTAATGAAGAACCTGATATTTTGGATACTTATAAGACGAAGAGAGCAAATGCACTTTATCTAGAAGACCAGTCTAAGGCACTTCGTGTTTCTCATAAAAATCCACAGATTATTGAACTTTATGAAAAATTCCTTGATGAACCAAATTCTCACAAGGCGCACGAACTCTTGCATACTCATTATACGCCTAGAAATAAATAATAAAAATTTAGGTCGTTAAGTTTGAGTTGATTTTAAGTTGATAAATAAATGTAGTTTATGACAAAAATCGCTAGTATATTGCTAGCGATTTTTTATTATATTTAAAACGACGTGTTTCATTAGTATTAATTATTATAAAATATAATAAATTATTTGATAATTTAAATTTTTATGCGGGTAATTTATATTGATTAATATTTTATTATGTGATATAATAATACAAGATCTTTTCTTAGCGTAACAGGATAACGCAATCGCCTCATAACTTTGGGGTTGGCTCGTGTAAAAGTTATTTTGAAACGGAATAAAAAAAAGAGCCAATATTTTGGAATAATAAGTGGAATAAAAATAAGTATTTAATAGAGTCAAAAGTTTAAAAATTTAATAAAATCTGCTCATAGTTAAACGGATATAACGGAGCCCTCCTAAGGGCTGAGTAGAGTCGGCTTTTTATCGTTAAAATGCCCAGAAAGTGGCAAAAATAGGGGTTAAAACCCCAAAAAAGTGCAATTTTTAGTAGTTCGTATTAATACGCTGGAATTGATTTGGAATTATTGATTTCAAAATGGTTAAATTTTAAGTCTTAAAAAACGTTAATATTTTTGCTCGAAAATTTTCAATTTGGAATTATTTTGGAATTAAATAAGGGCAAAGTAGAGTCAAAATTTAATATAAATGTACCCTTAGTTAAATGGATATAACGGAATCCTCCTAAGATTCTATTGGCAGTTCGATTCTGCCAGGGTATACCACGAAACAGTCTTTTTTTACCATAAGAAAGGCTGTTTTTTGTTGCCTATAACTTTTCGTCCACGTGCAGTTACACATTGCAATTTTTGTCAAAATATGGTATAATTTATTTATAATAATATTTTTGCGACAGGAAAGAGAATTATGGATAATTTTTACGAAAAATATGATAAACAAATTCTTGAGATGATGGCGAACCCGTCGTGGTGGATAGATAAACAGAAAAAACGAAAGTTAACTCTATTATCTTCCGTTAGAAATGTTCGTCCACAATCTTCAATATCTAAAAAAATGGGTTCATTGCTTATATGGCAACAGGTTTTAGAGCAGTTTTTGAAAGAGATAATAGAAATTAGTGTTTTTTATGTTAAGGCCGAAATTTGGCCGACAAAATTAGATTTAAAAGTTAATTTTGAACGCAAAACTTTTGGTCAAATCGTAGATGATTATGAGAATTTTTCACTTGATTTCAAAGATAAACAAAAAACACTCACAAAGCTTAGAGAAGTTAATATAAATAGAAATAAGATAGTTCATAAAATTTTTAAGATTGATGACTTGGTTCAGTTAGAGGAATATTTTAGAACAAACTTTAATGAATATGAAAAGTTATTAAATTTATTATTGGATCATTATTCTGCCATATGTTATTTTCTTGAAGATTTAAAAAAGCGTGTAGATTGGGATATTTTTTGGGAAGAAGCTACAGAAGATTAATACGAATAAAGGATGAGATAAAAATGGAAGAAGCTTGGATAGGTGTTGTAGGAACACTTTTAGGTACCGTTTTAGGTTGGATTTTAGGACATATTAAAAGTAATAGTATAATATTTAATATTAAAGAAATACATTTATTAGACAAGGGCGACTATTATAAGGCGTATTTCAAACTGAATATATTTAATAAGTCAGATAAACCAAAAGCATTAAGGGATATAAAAATATGCGGTTATAAAAATAAAAAACGTGTTATTGAAACTGAAGTGGAATATTCTGCTAAAGACGGGTTTAAAAATGAGATAGAACGTGAAGAATATGAAGAATATTTGA
>JAZNVV010000050.1:0-10782 GCA_045593005.1 Christensenellaceae bacterium
GGCGTATCTCATAGGGATTTTTTATCCAAAATAAAAGTATAGCACACTATACTTCACTAAAAGTGAAATGTAGTGTGCTTTTCTTGTCCACAAAAAACAGTATTAAATTAGTGATATTTTTAGCTTTGTGGCTAAAAGTTATATTGTTTGCGTTGCAAACAGTTATATTTCGGCAAAGCAAAAGTTATATTAAATAAATCCAAAAATGTATTTTACTTGATTTTTTATTGAATGGTATTGTTTTGTATAGGAACGGTAGTGCGAAAACGTGCCAAAGGGCAATTTTTTTACATAATTTTCCATTTTTTATCAAAAAGTAAAAGATAAAAGTTGAATTATATAATGTAGATATATTTTTTAAAAATATATACAATAATTTATTGACAAAATTCGCGCGCAGGTGTACAATATATTAGATAAAATATGTAATCAGTTTTAGGTATTATTTTTTAGGTAAGGGGACGTTAAATGGTAAAGCCTAATAAAGTTGTTTCAAATGCAACGCTTAAACGTTTGCCGATATATTTAAGATATTTGCAAAGGCTAAACGGGGTGGACTATATTTCATCTGTAACGATAGCTGAACATTTGAAGTTGAACTCTGTTCAAGTTAAAAAAGATATTGCGTTGGTAAGCTCGGTAGGTGGTAAACCAAAAGTAGGGTTTAAATTATCCCGACTTATAAAGGATATTGAAGATTTTTTAGGATGTAACAATTCGCAAAACGCTTGTCTTGTTGGCGTTGGTAAATTAGGTAGCGCGCTTTTATTTTACAAGGGTTTTGAAAAGTACGGACTTAAAATAGTTGCCGGGTTTGACGTTAACGAAGATCTTTTTGGTAAGGAGGTTGGAGGGACTGTCGTTTACCCGATGGCAGATTTGTCTTCTTACGTAAAAGAGAATAAAATTTATATGGCAGTTATAGCCGTTCAAAGCAAAGACGCGCAAGCAGTTGCCGATAAACTTGTAGAAGCCGGTATACTTGCTATTATGAACTTTGCGTCTGAACGTTTGAAGGTGCCTGAATACGTAGCAGTACAAAGTGTGGATATGGCGGCATCCCTCGCGATACTTTCCACAAAACTCAAAGTAATACTTGACAATAAAGAAAATAAAAATTTAACATAAAAACATAGAGGAGAAAAACAATGGAATTCCGTATTGAAAGAGATTCAATGGGCGAAATGCAAGTGCCAGCTGACAGATACTGGGCAGCGCAAACGCAAAGAAGTTTCCAAAACTTTAAAATCGGTGGCGAAATAATGCCACGTGAAATTACTTCGGCGTTTGGTATACTTAAAAAAGCAGCCGCAATCGCAAACAACGCGCTTGGTAAACTTTCTGATGAAAAACTTAAATACCTTTCACTTGCTGCTGACGAAGTTGCGAAGGGTGAATTAAACGATCACTTCCCACTCGTAGTATGGCAAACAGGTAGTGGCACGCAGTCAAACATGAATGCAAACGAAGTAATTGCTAACAGAGCAAACGAACTTGCTGGCAAAAAACTTCTTCACCCAAATGACGATATTAATATGTCGCAAAGCAGTAACGACACTTTCCCAACGGCAATGCATATTGCGGCAGTCGTTGCTATCGAAGATAAACTTGCACCTGCTATTGATAAACTTATTGCAACCTTTGATAGACTTGAAAAGGAAAACAAAGGTATTGTAAAGAGTGGTAGAACACACCTTCAAGACGCAGTTCCTATTTCGTTTGCGCAGGAAATTAGTGGTTGGAAGCAGATGCTTATCGAAACCAAGGAAATGATTTTGACAACAGTTCCTAAACTTTCACAGTTGGCGCTTGGTGGCACGGCAGTAGGTACGGGACTTAATGCACCTAAAGGCTTTGACCAAGAAGTTGCTAAACAAGTTTCTATCATTACGGGTAAAAAGTTCGTAACTGCTCCAAACAAGTTCCACGCTTTAACTTCAAAGGACGCTCTCGTGTTTGCTCACGGTGCTATGAAGGCTTTGGCTTGTAACCTTATGAAGATTGCTAACGACGTTCGTTGGCTTGCATCTGGTCCACGTTGTGGTATTGGTGAAATTTTCATTCCAGAAAACGAACCGGGTAGTTCGATTATGCCAGGCAAGGTAAACCCAACTCAATGTGAATCGTTAACAATGGTTGCCGTTCAAGTTATGGCAAACGACGTTGCTGTTACAATGGGTGCATCACAAGGTAATTTTGAACTCAACGTATTTATGCCAGTAATTATCTATAACTTTTTACAGTCTGCAAAGATTTTGGCAGAAGGCATTATATCGTTTAATGATAACTGTGCGTTTGGTATCACAGCAAATAAGGAAAAGATGGCGCATAACCTTCACAATTCGTTAATGCTTGTTACAGCGCTCAACCCTTATATCGGTTACGATAACGCTGCAAAGACTTCAAAACTTGCTTATAAGGAAAACATTTCGCTTAAAGAAGCTTGCGTAAAATTAGGCTTTTTAACGGCAGAAAAGTTTGACGAAGTATTCCATCCGGAAGAAATGGCAAAGGAAGAAGAATAATTTAGTAAAATAAACCGTTCGGCGTTAACAGCGCCGACGGAAAAATAAAGAGGAAATTTATATGGAATTTAAGTATTATCCAGGCTGTACGTTAAAAGCAAAGGGTAAAGACCTTGACATATATGCAAGAAAGTGCGCAGAAGTTCTTGGATTTGAAATGCAGGAAATTAAGGACTGGCAATGTTGTGGTGGTTGCTACACCACGGCACAGGACGAAATCGCAACGAAGCTTTCTTCCATAAGAGCGCTTGTTGACGCTAAAAACGAAGGCAAGGAATTGTTGACGCTTTGCTCTGCTTGTCATAACGTAATTAAGAGGGTGAATAACGATATGGCTCATAACGAGTATTTTAACACCCGTGTAAACAACTACTTAAAACTTGACACGCCTTATAACGGTGAAACGACTGTTTTACATTATCTTGAAGTTTTACGTGATAAAATCGGTTTCGACAAGATTAAGGAAAAGGTTGTAAACCCACTTAAAGGCAGAAAAATCGGCGCATACTACGGTTGCTTATTATTAAGACCTAGTGGCGTAATGGCTTTCGACAATGCTGAAAACCCAACGATTTTAGAAGATTTCATCAAAGCAATAGGCGCTACACCGGTTATTTACCAAATGCGTAACGAGTGTTGTGGTGCGTACTGCACGGTGGAAGATAAAGCCATTCCTCAAAAGAAGGCTAAAAAGATTATTGAAAACGCTAAAGGCAAGGGTGCTGAAGAACTTATTACAGCATGTCCGTTATGTCTTTATAACCTAAAAGTTAACGGCGCTAACGAAATCAAAGTTACCTATTTTACAGAACTTTTAGCAGAAGCGCTTGGCGTTAAATAGGGAGGGAAGTATGGAAAATAAGCAAAACTTAAGAGCTGAAATTGAAAGAATGACGAATACTTCTGTGCTCAAGTGCATGCGTTGTGGTAAGTGTACTGCTACGTGTCCAAACTATGACGAAATGGAATATCACCCACACCAGTTCATTTACCTTATTGAAAGAGGTCAAACGGAAAAGCTTTTAGAAAGTGATTCTATTTTCAAGTGTTTATCTTGTATGGCGTGCGTTGAAAGATGTCCACGTCAAGTTGAGCCTGCTAGCATTATCGAAGCAGTTCGCTTATTAAAGATAAGACAGCAAGGCAAAAATCACTTCAAGCCAGAACAGGTGGCAACGATACTTGATGAAGAACTTCCTGCACAGGCATTAACTAGTGCATTCAGAAAATACAGCAAATAATTTAAGAGGAAATATAATATGAAGAAAATCGGTGTATTTGTATGTTGGTGTGGTTCAAATATCGCAGCAACGGTTGACGTAAAAGCGGTTGTTGAGGCTATTAAGAAAGAGCCTAACGTCGTTTTTGCTGAAGATTATCAGTATATGTGCTCCGAAATCGGTCAGAACATGATGATTGACGCTATCAAAAAGTACAATCTTGACGGCGTTGTAATGTGTACGTGTTCTCCGAGAATGCACGAGGCTACTTTCCGTAAGACGGCTGAAAAAGCAGGTCTTAACCCATATATGGTAGAAGTAGCAAATATCCGTGAACAATGTTCTTGGATACATAAGGATATTGCAGAGGGTACGGAAAAGGCTATCGTTTTAGCAAGAACTGCTATTGCGAAAGTTTTACTTAACGCTCCACTTGTTTCAGGCGAAAGCCACGTAACAAAGCGCGCCCTCGTTATCGGTGGTGGTATCGCAGGTATTCAGTCTGCGCTTGATATCGCTGATGCAGGTTTTGAAGTTGATATTGTTGAAAAGAAGCCTTCTATCGGTGGTAAAATGTCACAACTTGATAAAACCTTCCCAACGCTTGACTGTTCGGCTTGTATCTTAACGCCTAAAATGGTTGACGTTGGCGCACACGAAAAAATTAACATTTTCGCTTATAGCGAAATTGAAAACGTTTCGGGCTTTGTTGGCAACTTCAAAGTTCAAATCAGAAAGAAGGCTAGATTTATTGACGAAGCAAAGTGTACAGGCTGTGGCGCTTGTACTGAAAAGTGTCCTTCTAAAAAGGCTCCAGACGAATTTAACCAGGGCTTAAACAAAAGACCTGCTATCTATATTCCGTTTGCGCAAGCCGTTCCACACCTTCCAACAATCGACGCGTCAGTATGTATTAAAAAGTTAACTGGCAAGTGTGGTATTTGTGAAAAGATTTGTCAAGCAGGCGCTATTAATTACGACCAACAGGACGAAATTATCGAAAGAGAATACGGCGCTATCGTAGTAGCAACAGGCTTTAACATTATCGGTCTTGATAACTTTAACGAACTTGGCTATAACGATTGCAAAGACGTTATCACGTCGCTTGAATTTGAAAGATTAACTAACGCAGCAGGTCCAACAAAAGGTCATCTCATTTGTCCATCAGATGGTAGAGAACCACAAAAAATCGTATTTGTACAATGCGTAGGTTCAAGAGGTCAAAGACCTTGCGATAAACCATACTGTTCAAAGATTTGCTGTATGTACACGGCTAAACACGCAATGCTTTTGAGAGAAAAGCATCCTGAAACGGAAGTTTACGTATTCTATATCGACGTTAGAACGCCTGGTAAGAACTATGACGAATTCTACCGTCGTGCAGTTGAACAATACGGCGTTCACTACATAAAAGGTCAAGTTGGCAAGGTTATTGAAAAGGACGGCCATTTGGAAGTTCAAGCATCAGACCTTCTTGCTAATGAACAACTTCATATCGACGCAGACCTTGTAGTATTAGCGGCTGCTGTTGAACCAGACCCAACTGCAAGAAAGATTGCTACAATGCTCACGGCAAGTATGGATACGAACGACTTCTTTACCGAAGCACACGCAAAATTAAAGCCTGTAGAATCACCTACGGCAGGTATCTTCTTATCGGGCGTATGTCAAGGTCCGAAAGATATTCCTGACACGGTATCACAAGCTGGTGCTGCTGCTGTTAAGGTTATCGGCTTACTTTCTAAAGATACGTTAAAGAGTAACGCTTGCGTTGCATGTCCGGACGAAAATATGTGTAACGGTTGTTCACTTTGTGCAACGGTTTGTCCTTACGGCGCTATCACTTACGTTGACAAGGAATTTAGAGTTCCTGGTGGCGTTGTTAAACGTCGTGTATCACAAGTTAACTCGGCAATCTGTCAAGGTTGTGGCGCATGTACAGTAGCATGTATGTCGGGCGCTATGGACCTTAAAGGATTTACAAATAAAGAAATTATGGCGGAGGTTGAATCGATATGCAAGTAGAAAATAAAGAATTCAAACCTACAATCGTAGCATTTTGCTGTAACTGGTGTAGTTACGCAGGCGCTGACCTTGCAGGTTCGGCAAGACTTTCATATCCTGCCGAAGTTAAAATTATAAGAATTCCATGTTCTTGCAGACTTAATCCTATGTTTATCTTAAAGGCGTTCCAAAGGGGCGCTGACGGTGTGATTTTATGTGGTTGTCACCCAGGCGACTGCCATTACACAACTGGTAACTATTATGCAAGAAGAAGAATCACGACGCTCTTTTCAATGCTCAACTATTTAGGTATTGAAAAGGAAAGAACAAGAGTGGAATGGGTTTCTGCTGCTGAAGGCGCAAGATTTGCGTCAGTTATGAACGATTTTGTTGCTACAATCACAGAACTTGGCCCTAATAAGAGATTGGAGGACTTAAGATGCAAGCAATAATGAACGAAGCGAAAGCAAAGGCTATCGAACTTTTAGAAAAAGGCGAAGTTTCAAGAGTTATTGGTTGGAAGGAAGGCGACTTCTGCTACGACTGTTCTCCTGCAACTTTCACTAAAGAAAATATCGACGAATTCGTTTACACGGAATTCTGTGGAGCAAACCTTTCTAAATACCTTATTGAAGAAAGCAAAAAAGAAGGCAAGATTTTAGTATTCTTAAAACCTTGCGACACATACAGTTTCAATCAACTTATTCAAGAACACCGTATCAACAGAGAAAACGTTTACGTGGTTGGTATCGAATGTCAGGGCAAAGTTGATATTGAAAGAATTAAAGCATTTGGCATTGACGGCGTATTAGGCGCTAAAGCAGACGGTGACAAGTTAATCGTAGATACGCTCTATGGCGAACAATCTATTGATAAATCCGACGTTATGCTTGAAAAATGTTTAAGTTGTAAAGGCAAAAAACACGTAGTTTACGACGAACTTATCGGTAAAGAAATTGACGAAGCTCCAAAAGCGCGTTTTGACACCGTTGCCCAGCTTGAAGCAATGACGGAAGAAGAAAGATTTGCATTCTGGAAAAAAGAACTTTCTAAATGTATCCGTTGTAACGCTTGCGGTAACGTATGCCCAGCATGTTCATGCGTTAACTGTGTATTCGACAACCCTAACAGCAATATCGCAATGAAGTCGAATGCAAACGAATTTGAAGAAAAATTATTCCATATTATCAGGGCTTGGCACGTTGCAGGCAGATGTACTGACTGTGGCGAATGTTCAAGAGTATGCCCACAAAGTATTCCACTTCACCTTATCAATAGAAAGTTCATTAAGGATATGAACGAATTCTACGGCGAATATCAGGCTGGTGAAGATACGGAAACAAAAGCTCCTCTTAACAGTTACAAACTTGAAGATAGAGAAGCACATGAATTCGATAAGGAGGACAAATAATTATGATGAAAATTTCTCTTAAGAATTTGCCTGCTTTATACGAAGCAATCGCAAAAAACAACGACCTTTTCCTTCCTATAAACAAGGCTGGTCAGGTTGATTTCGCAAAGTGGTCTAACGGCGCATTAGTTGACCTTAACAAACTTAAAACGACCAAGTCTGCTAAAGACGTATTCTTCCCACAGACGCAAGACCTAGTAAGATTTGAAGTTAACGGAAAAGAAGTTTCTGTTGACGAACCTGTAATGCCAACGGCTAAACAAGTAATTTTTGGCGTAAAGGCTTGTGATGCAAGAAGTTTTGAACTTTTAGATATGGCATTTTTAGAAGATTTTGGCGACGCTTTCTATGAAGCAAGAAGAAACAACACGACTATTATTACTCTTGCTTGTAATAAACCTGACGAAACGTGTTTCTGTTCAGTTTACGGCATAGACCCAGCAAACCCACAAGGCGACGTTTCAACGTGGATGGTTGGTGATTATTTATACTGGCAACCAAACACGGAAAAGGGTATGGATTTAACTATGGCTGTTAAAGACTTGTTTATCCTTGAAATGGGTGAAGAAGCCGTTGACGGTAAGAAGGCTGAAATCAATGCTATAGTTGAAAAACTTCCTTATTCAAAACTTGACCTTTCTGTATTTAAGAAGGAAACGCTTTTAGATTTATTTAATTCACCAAAGTGGCAGGCGCTATCAGAAGCGTGTTTAGGTTGTGGTACGTGTACTTTCGTATGTCCAACCTGTCAATGCTACGACGTGAAGGACTTTAAGACAAAGACGGGCGTTCAAAGATTTAGATGTTGGGACTCTTGTATGTTTGCAGACTTTACGTTATGCGCACACGGCAATTCAAGACCAACCCAAATGCAAAGATATCGTCAACGTTTTATGCATAAACTTGTATACTTCCCAAATAATCACGACGGCGTATTCTCTTGTGTAGGTTGTGGTAGATGTGTTGCGAAGTGTCCTCAAATGCTCAACATAGTAAAAGTAATAAAAACAATGGGGGAAGATAATAATGGCTAAAACAGATGCTTTAATTCCAAAAGTAGGCGTTATCACAGCAGTTAGAAAAGACACCCCTGACGTTAAAACGTTCAGAGTTGCTATGCCTGACGGCAGTAAACCTTTTGAACATATTCCTGGTCAATGCGCATTTTTATCAATGCCTGGCGTGGGCGAAGCGTTATTCTCAATCACTTCAAGCCCTACAAATAAGGAATATATGGAATTTTCTATTAAAAAGTGTGGTTGTGTAACTGAATGGTTGCACGAATGCGAACCTGGTCAACAAATTACAATCCGTGGACCATATGGCAACGGTTTCCCTGTGGAAACAGCGTTAAAAGGTAAAGACCTTGTATTTATTGCAGGTGGTATAGGTTTAGCGCCACTCCGTTCGGTAATAAATTACGTTAGGGATAATCGTGATAACTACGGTAAAGTTACTATCGTATACGGTTCACGTTCAGATGCAGACCTTGTTGATATTGAAGAAATTAAAAACGAATGGATGAACGAAAAAGACTTTAACGTTTACCTTACTATTGATAGGGAAACACCTACTTGGGACGGTCACGTTGGTTTCGTACCATCATACGTAAAAGAAGTTGGACTTGATAATTCGGCAGTTGGTCTTATTTGTGGCCCACCTATTATGATTAAGTTTACACTTCAAGGTTTACAAGAACTTGGTTTTAAGACAAGCCAAATTTACACGACGCTTGAACTTAAAATGAAATGCGCTATCGGTAAATGCGGTAGATGTAACGTAGGCGATAAGTACGTTTGCAAAGACGGTCCAGTATTTAGATGCGACGAACTTAACGAACTTCCTAACGAATATTAAGAGGTAATTCAATATGGAAAATATGGTTAATGTATATTTATTTGGTAAAAAGTATCAAGTTCCATCAAGCCTTACCATTATGAAGGCTATGGAATACGCAGGCTACCAACTTATCCGTGGTTGTGGTTGCAGAAACGGTTTCTGTGGTGCTTGCGCTACTATTTACAGAATTAAAGGTGATAAAGAATTAAAGGCTTGTCTTGCGTGCCAACAAAAAGTTGAAGAAAATATGTACGTTGCAACCCTTCCGTTCTTCCCACTTGTTAAAGAAGTTTACGACGTAAAGAAAATCGGTCCAACCGAACAGATTATGATGCAACTTTACCCTGAAATTTATGCTTGCGTAGGTTGTAACGCTTGTACAAAGGCTTGTACACAGGGCTTAAACGTAATGCAATATATTGCTTACGCTCAAAGAGGCGACTTCACAAGTTGTGCAGAAGAATCTTTCGACTGCGTAATGTGTGGTGTTTGTTCTTCAAGATGTCCTGCTGGTATTTCACATCCACAGGTTGCTGAACTTGCTCGTAGATTATATGGCAAATACCTTGCTCCTGAATCTAAACACGTTTTAGACAGGGTAAAAGAAATCGACGAAGGTGTGTATAAAGAAATTATTGAAAACTTAATGCAAAAACCTTTAGCCGAAATGAAAGAACTCTATAACAATAGAGAAATTGAAAAATAGGGGGCAGGTAATATGTACGAATACAATTATACTCAAGAACAACTTGAATCAATGAAAAAAGTCGAAGCGACTAGAGCGCAGAGAAAGGAAAATTTACATAGAAGAATGACTGCTGAAGAAAAGGAAGCCGTTCTTAAAGAATTCCACCCTGACTATATCACTTCTGCTTACGAAGAATTAAAAGTAGGCCCTAATAAGGGCGAAAAAGTTCTTCACGAACTCGCTGACCTTTTACAAGGTAAGGCAAGAGTTTCTGAAATGGATATCGACTTATCAAAGCCGGATTTTGACGTTGACGTATTGATTATCGGTGGTGGTGGCGCAGGTTCTTCTGCTGCGATTGAAGCCGACGATACTGGCGCAAAGGTTATGATGGTTACTAAACTTCGTATCGGCGACGCTAACACAATGATGGCTGAAGGTGGTATTCAAGCAGCCGATAAACCTAACGATAGCCCTGCTATTCACTACGTAGACGCTTTCGGTGGTGGACACTTTGCTGCTAAAAAAGAACTTTTATATAGACTTGTATCGGAAGCCCCTGACGCTATCAGATGGCTTAACGATTTAGGCGTTATGTTCGACAAAGCGCCTGACGGAACTATGATTACTACCCACGGTGGTGGTACGTCTAGAAAGAGAATGCACGCTTGTAAAGACTATTCTGGTGCAGAAATTATGAGAACGCTCCGTGACGAAGTGTTAAATAGGGGTATCCCTGTAGTTGACTTTACTGCTGCTATCGAATTAATTAAAGATACTGACGGCAAATGTGCAGGCGCTGTTTTAATGAATATGGAAACGAAGGAAATTATGGTTGCACGCGCGAAGACGGTTGTTATCGCGACGGGCGGTGCAGGCAGATTGCACTACCAAGGTTTCCCCACGTCCAACCACTACGGCGCAACGGCGGACGGTCTTGTGCTTGCATATAGAGCAGGCGCAAAGCTTCTCTATCCTGAAACGTTGCAGTATCACCCCACGGGTGCAGCTGAGCCTACCCAAATCTACGGTGCGCTCGTTACAGAAAAGGTACGTTCGCTTGGCGCACAGCTTGTCAATAAAGATGGTGAAGCG
>JAZNVV010000051.1:0-28615 GCA_045593005.1 Christensenellaceae bacterium
ACACGTTTCATCCAAAGTCCTTCCTCTGGTTTATCTTTTACAAGTGCCCACATCATTCCATCGTTCTTAATTGCATTCATTTAAATGAACCTCATATTTATATACAATTATTTATAATAGTTTATTGTATGTTTATATGTACATATATTGTATTTTTACTTAAAACATAAGATGAGTTAAAATACTTAAACGTGTAATTTTTATAAAAAATTTATACAATCAAGAGTCATTAAGTAACAAAAAAGCGAAACTATTTGTCTCGCTTTTTTGTTAAATGTTTTATATTTTATTTATCATTACGTCTTCTATTTCTGTTCTTAAAATGTCGCCTGCCGATAATTTTACGTCAGTTTTTAACCATAGTTTTTGTTGGACAAGTTTAGCGTCGTCAACAATTTCGCCTTTTTCATTTTCCATATGTGTTACTGTAATTTTTTTGTTAAAACTGTCGCTTGGCGATAAAACCTCCAACACGTCACCAACTTTAAATCGATTGCGCATTTCAATTAAAGCACCTTTATCTTGGTCGTAGTCTAGTACATATGCTATAAATTTACGACTTCCTTTTGACTGTGAATCATTATAATTGACAGTCTTGTCATTATTCCCTAAAAAATATGCAGTTGTAAACTCTCTATGCGCCGTCTTTTTAAGTTCTTCTTGATAAAGTGGATTATTTTTATACTCTCTACCATATTTATGATAGCCGTCAATAGCGCGTCTATATGCATTGATTACCGTCGCAAGATAATATTCCGACTTCATTCTTCCTTCAATCTTAAACGAAACAACTCCAGAATCAACAAGTTCGGCAATATAATCCATCAAATTGAGGTCTTTGCTGTTGAGTATGTACGTGCCTTTATCATCCTCTTGAATGGTTAAAAACTCACCACCCTTTGATTTTTCACGTATTTCATACTCCCAACGGCAAGCCTGAACGCAAGCGCCCCTGTTAGACTCTCTACCCGTTAAATAGTTAGAAAGTAGGCATCTTCCACTATACGAAATACACATTGCGCCGTGTATAAAAGTCTCAATTTCAAGATCGGGACAAAAATCGTGTATTTCTTTAATTTCATCAAACGAAAGTTCTCTTGCTAAAATAACCCTTTCAACCCCCGTATCGTGCCAAAATTTTGCTGCCATTTTATTTAATACGTTAGCCTGTGTAGAAACGTTGATTTTAAGCGACGGAGCAACCGTTTTTGCTAAATATATAAGGCCGGGATCGGAAATAATAGTCCCGTCAACGTTCAAACTTTCCAAATATTTAAGATAATTTGACGCAAAATCTAAATCGGTATTTTTAGCAAAAATATTTACCGTAACGTATATTTTTTTACCTAACGAGTGAGTATATTTTACTGCTTCGGCAAGTTCAGCATCAGAAAAGTTACCAGCCAAAGCACGTAAACTCATACTTTTTCCACCGACGTAAACAGCGTCAGCGCCATAGTAAAACGCCGTCTTTAATTTTGAAAAATCTCCTGCAGGAGCAAGTAGTTCTAATTTTTTCATATTATTTAACCTTGACGGTTATTGCAACGCCGTCCTCAACGTCTAAAACCGTCGTTACGTAGTTTTCATTAGTAGTAACTGCCGATAAATAGTTCTTCATAGAATTTATTATCGTATTGTGTTTGCTGCTAGTAGGTTTTCTTTTGCCAAGCACGTAGCCTTGAAAGTCTATATTATCGGCAAAAATAACACCACCGACCTCTAACACTTCGGTCAAATACGGTAAATATTCGTAATAATGACCTTTAGGTCCATCTAAAAATATAAAATCGTATTTACCGGTTAGTACAGGGATAATTTCGCCTGCATCACCACAAAAAAGAGTGGTCCTATCTTCCACGCCAAAGCGCTTATAATTTTCCTTACTTTTAGCGATTGCAAGGTCGTCAAGTTCTATACCAGTCAAATGCGCCTTTGGCAAAACTTGCAACATTGCTATGCCCGAATAACCCCACGCCGTACCAATTTCAAGGATACGTTCAGCCCCTTTTGTTGCCACGGTGGTTAGCAATAGGTCAAAAGAAACGTCCCTAATAACTGGGATACCGTTCGCTTTTGCAACCTCTCTTTCCTTATAAATTTTATCGCTTACAGATAAAATCAATTTGCTAAACCTCCATTATAATCGGTAAAACCATCGGGTTTTGTTTTGCTTTTTTGAAATAATTTTTTAAACAGCGTTTAATAGCCTGTTTTGCTATACCACCGTTATCGCCTTTAATATCAATCGACTTTAACGTGTTTGATAAAAGAGTTTTGACTTCATTTATAACAGTATCGCCTATAACGACACCCCTATTAATTATTTCCGTAGAAACAAGTTCTCCGGATAACTCGTCAACACAAGCAACGACAATTAAAATGCCGTCTTCAGCAATGTGGATACGGTCTTTAATAACTACGCTGTCTGCGCCGTCAATCTCAAGCCCGTCGACAACTCTTGAACCAGCCTTAAACGACTCTATCTTTTTAATAGAATTAGAAGTAAGCTCAACCGTGTTGCCTATTTCTGCAATTAGGGCGTTATCTTCCTTCACGCCAAGCTCTAATGCGAGCGTTACGTGCTTTTTTAAATGCCTATATTCACCGTGTACCGGTATGAAAAATTTAGGCTTAATAAGCGAATGCAAAATCTTTAACTCTTCACGGCAGGCGTGTCCTGAAACGTGGATAGGTTCAAGCGTTTCATATAAAACTTCTGCACCCTTTTTATAAAGGTTATTAATAACACTATAAATCATTCTTTCGTTACCGGGAATTGTCGAGGCTGAAAGGATAATGGTATCGTTTTGCCCTACCGTTACCCTATTAAACTCGCCCGTGGCCATTCTTGTCAATGCGCTCATAGGCTCGCCCTGTGTCCCCGTAGATATAATTGCTACCTTTTCTTTTGCGTAATTTTTTACCTTGTCAATGTCTATTATAAGATTTTTTGGAATACTAATTTCGCCTATTTTTGATGCCGAGTCAACTACGTTAATCATACTACGGCCTGAAAAAGTAACCTTTCTGCCATACTTAACGCAAAGGTCTAAAATTTGTTGTAGCCTATGAATATTTGATGCAAACGTAGCAATAATAAGCCTATTTTTAATATTTTGGGCAAAGACTTTATCGAGCGTTTCTCCAACGACTGACTCACTCATTGTATAGCCTTCACGCTCAACGTTAGTAGATTCAGCCATTAATAATAGCACGCCTTTTTTGCCTATTTCAGCAATGCGTGATAAATCGGTATATTCACCGTTGATAGGCGTGTAGTCAATCTTAAAGTCACCAGAGTGGAAAACAACGCCGACTGGAGTAGTGATTGAAAGCGCCACAGCCCCTGCTATAGAGTGGTTTACGTTGATAAATTCCACACCAAAAACGCCTAGTTTAAGCGTACTGCCAGCTTTTACACAGTTAAGGCTAACGTTTTGCAAATTATGTTCTTTAAGTTTATTTTCGATAAGCGTTAAAGTAAGCCTTGTCCCAAAAACCGGAACGTTTATTGAACGCAAAACGTACGGCAAAGCGCCTATATGGTCTTCGTGACCGTGCGTGATTATAAAGCCCCTAATTTTTGATTTATTTTCTTCTAAATAAGTTGTATCAGGAATAATTAGGTCGATACCTGGCATACTTTCCGTCGGAAAGGTTATACCTGCGTCGATAACGATAATATCGTTACCGTATTCAAGCGCAGTCATATTTTTACCTATTTCACCAACACCACCTAAAAATCTAACTTTTAACGTGTTTTTCTTTTTCATTAAATTTAGTCCTTCTAACGAATGAATTTATACATAAAATTATATAATAAATGCAACAAAATGTAAAACAAAAACAAATGCTTTTTATTTTTTACGGTCAAATTAGGTGTTTTTGCGACAAAACTCATCTTTATTTTTCTTTTTCGTTCAATCTTAAAGTTAGAAAAATTTTTGTAATATTTATTTGACATAACTGTAAAATAGTTGCGTCAAAAGTTTATTTGTTATATAATAACAAGCAAATAACAAAGCGTTAAAAGGAGTAATTATGAGAGTATATAACTTTTCAGCAGGTCCGTCAACTTTACCACTTGACGTTTTAGAAAAAGCGCAAAAGGAATTTTTAGACTATAACAATACGGGTATGAGCATCATTGAAATGAGCCACCGTTCTAAAACTTTTATGGAAGTAAATTCTATCGCACAGGAAAATTTGAGAAAACTTATGAATATTCCTGACGACTATTACGTATTATTCGTTCAAGGTGGTGCGTCGCAACAATTTGCAGCTGTTCCATTAAACTTATTAAAAACGGGTAAGGCAGATTATCTTTTAACGGGTAACTTTGCTACAAAAGCATATGATGAAGCATGCAAATACGGCGATATTTCAGTAGTGGCGTCTTCAAAAGACAAAAACTTTACGTATATCCCTAATATGAGCGACGTTAAGTGTAATGATGATGCAGACTACGTTCATTTTACATATAATAACACTATATTTGGAACGAGATTTACCGAACTTCCTAAAACGAAGGCTCCACTTGTAACAGATATGTCGTCAAACATTTTAAGTCAGGAAATTGACGTTTCTAAATTTGGACTTATCTATGCAGGTGCACAAAAAAATATTGCTCCTGCAGGGCTAACAATCGTTATTGTTAAAAAAGACCTTGTAGACAACGGCTCACCACTTCCATTCTGCCCAACAATGCTTAAATATTCTACGCAAGCAAAGGCAGACAGCCTTTACAACACGCCTAACTGTTTTGCTATTTATATGGCAAATCTTGTGTTTGAAAAATTACTTGCAAACGGTGGTGTAAAAGCAATAGAAGAAATCAATAAAGAAAAAGCTAAACTTTTATACGATTATATCGACGAATCAAACTTCTACGTAAATAAAGTAGCAGTTAAAGACCGTTCGATTATGAACGTTCCATTTGTTGCCCCAACTGAAGAACTTAACGCTAAATTTGTTTCAGAGGCTGCTAAAAACGGTATCGTTTCAATCAAAGGTCATAAAGTTACAGGTGGTATGAGAGCATCTATTTATAACGCAATGCCGATTGAAGGCGTAAAATATCTCATTGAATTTATGCAAAAATTCGCAAAAGAAAACAAATAATAAAGGACTTAAAAATGAAAAACATTTTAAAACTTAACGCAATTAGTAAAATTGCCGACGAACAATTCCCAGCAGACTATAATTCATGCGATAAGATTGAAAACCCTATCGGAATAATGGTTAGAAGTTTCGATATGCACACGTATGATTTACCAGACAGCGTATTAGCAGTAGCAAGAGCAGGCGCAGGCACGAACAATATTCCGTCAGCCGACTATGCAAAAAAAGGCGTAGTAGTATTCAACACCCCAGGCGCTAACGCAAACGCTGTTAAAGAACTTGTTATAACTGCTCTTTTACTTGGTTCTAGAAGAGTTGTAGACGGTATCAAATGGGTAGAAACGTTAAAAGGCAACGGCGAAAATATTCCTAAAATGGTTGAAAAGGGTAAAAAAGACTTCGTTGGTCCTGAAATTTTAGGAAAAACGCTTGGTGTTATCGGGCTTGGCGCTATCGGTATTAAGGTTGCAAACGCAGCGTTTGACCTTGGTATGAACGTCGTTGGTTACGACCCTTACCTTTCGGTAGATAATGCGCTTAAAATTACTAACGGCATTAAAAAGGTAAACGATATTAACGAACTTATTGCCGAATGCGATTATATCACTATTCATATCCCACTTCTTAAAGATAACGCAGGTATGTTCAACAAAGACGTATTTGCTAAAATGAAGGACGGCGTTGTTATAATCAACTGCGCAAGAGGTGAACTTATAAATAACCAAGATATGATTGACGCAGTAAACTCTGGTAAAGTTGCAAGACACGTTACAGACTTTGCTTGTGAAGAATTTATCGGTGTAAAAAACATTATCGTTACGCCACACCTTGGTGCATCTACTCCAGAGGCTGAAGATAACTGCGCAGTTATGGCAGCAAGACAACTTGTTGACTTTATTGATAACGGAAATATTGTTAACAGCGTAAATATGCCAAACTGTTCTGCTCCACGCATTAACAAAACTAGAATTACTTGCTGTCACTTAAACCAACAAAGTATGATTGCTCAAATTACTTCGGTTTTTGCTAACGATAAAATTAATATTGAAAACTTTGTAAATAAGTCAAAGGGTGACTTTGCTTATACTATTATCGACACGGATAGCGACGCAAACGATAAACTTTTAAGCGACCTTTCTGCAATTAGTGGTATGATTAAGGTTAGGCTTATATAATTAATAAATTATTATGGCTTAAACAAAGTTGCTAAACAAGCCAACTCTATAAATTTATATAAACAAAATACGCCTATAAAGGCGTTTTTTTATTGCTTTTATCACGTTTTGGCGCATAACGGTAGTGCGAAAGTTAACCACCGATATATTCGGGCAGTATTTTTTTAAGCATTTTAACAACGCCTTTTTCACCCTTTTTTGCTATGCGTATAAGCCTATTTACTTTAAAGTTAAACCAAAGTTTTTTGTCGCTATTTATCTTGACGATACTAATTCTTTTATCGTCCGTTTTTACAAGTTGTTCATCAATATATAGGCGTTCTTCGTAAAGTTTTTCACCCGGTCTTAAACCTATAATTTTAATTTCAGCAGGCAAATTATAATGCTTTATCATTTTAGTAGCAAGGTCATAAATATTTATCGGCTCGCCCATATCAAGCACGTAAATTTGTCCACTTTCCACCGAACTACCAGCCGTGAGTAGTAAAGACACGGCTTCCGACACGGTCATAAAATACCTAACAATATTTTTATCGGTAACGGTAACAGGGCCACCCGACAAAATTTGCTTATAAAATAACGGTATAACAGATCCACTTGAATTAAACACGTTGCCAAAACGAACTGCAACGAATTTTGTCTTATATTTTTTTGAAAGCACACAAATTATCTTTTCACAAACAAGTTTTGTTGCACCCATAACGCTAGTAGGATTAACTGCCTTATCCGTAGATATTTGAACAAACTTTTCCACGCCGAATTTTCCACAGAGTTCGGCAATATTTTTTGTGCCTAAAACGTTATTTTTGACGGCTTCATCAGGCGCATTTTCCATAAGCGGAACGTGCTTATGCGCGCCAGCGTTAAAAACGACGTCTGGCTTGTGCTTTTTTATTATCCTTTTAATTTTACCCCTTTCCCTTAAAGTCGCAATTTCCACGACGATATCCAACGACGGATATTTGAATTTAAGTTCTTGCTCCACGTCGTACGCGCCGTTTTCGTAGCAGTCTAAAATTACAAGTTTTTTTAGCGTTTTTGTGGCTAGTTGTCGACAAAGTTCCCCACCGATTGAGCCACCCCCACCGGTTACAAGCACCGTTTTATTATGAACGTACTTACAATCGCTAACGCTTAAATTTTCCGTCCTATTTAAAAGTATTTTTATTAATTCTCTTTCGTTTAACATGATTTTTAAATTTTCTTTTTTATTATTTGACCGTTATTTTTATAAATACAATTTTCTTCAACCGTACCACGAATAAACGACAATGGATACACCGTCGTATTTTTGCCTATAATCGTACCGGGGTTTAATACGCTATTACAGCCTATTTCAGCATAATCACCTATTAAAGCGCCCATTTTACGCATTTTGCTATCAATTTTTACACCGTTGATAGTTAAATTGACGTTGCTTTTATCCGACTTTAAGTTGGAAAGTATCACGCCAGCGCCAAGGTGCGCCTTAAAGCCAACAATACTGTCGCCAACGTAGTTAAAGTGTGGAATTTGCGCTCCGTCAAATATAATAGAATTTTTAACTTCACAAGAATTACCTATAACAGCGTCGCACCCGATAACTGCGTTAGAACGAATATATGCGCCATGCCGAAGTTCTGCCCCTTTGCATATTATCGCTGGTCCGTCGATTTTCGCCGACGACGAAAGAATTGCGTTTTTGTGAACGAAAACCCCCTGCTTTATTTGATAAAAATCTTCGCCAAGCGTGGGCAATAAGCGCTCTATTATACCTTTAATATCACAAATGCACTTATAACTTTCTTCGGTAGAATAGATATATCCCCCACATATCGTATGGGATAAGTCGAAAAGTTGCATTATTCACCTCTATTTTATAACTTTAAACAAAAAAAATCAAGCGCTATTTATCAGCGCTTTTTTTACGTTCGTATTTTAATTTAGTGGCCTCTCCACCACGGATATGCCTTTCGCTTAAATTGACGTCTAAAACGTCTTTAACTTTGTAGTAAAGTTTTCTATCAATTAAAAAAAGCCTATCGGACACGTCTTTATGTATTGTAGATTTACTCACACCGAATATTTTAGCAGTAGCCCTAACCGTACTGCCTGTTTTAACAATATACTCGGCTTCCCTTTTAATTCGCTCATTCAAATAACGTTGCATATATCCCCTCCCGATTAATATTACATTATGCAAAAAAGGGCGAATAATGCCAAAAACGGCGCAAAAAACGACAAAATAAAAATATCCCTATCATTTATATAGAGATATTTAGACTAATTAATTATACGCGTAAAAATTCAAAAAATTTTTTAAAATTAAAAAAAGGACCATAAAAGTCCTTTTTTGTTATAACTTTTTAAATCGTTTAACGCCGTAATTGATAAGAATAAGCGAAGTAGATATGCTGACAATGGCTAAATAAATAAACGACAGCATTACCGACCAGAAAATAGAAATTTTACTGCCACCAAACCAAGCAATTACAGCCAAAAGCCCTGCAAAAAGGAAATTAGTAAGTAATGACAAACCGACTGATGCCCCTTGCTTAACTGGGTAAGTAGGGTTATCCCAGTCGAATTTAGCAAACCTTATACTTATTGTCATAGAGATAGAATTGACTGCGATAGCGCCCAAAATAGCGCCTAAAACGATAATGAGCGAATACCCTATTGAAATAGCAAAACCTATAACTGCAATCATTGCAGGCAATACAATATTTACCGTGCTTACACAAAAACTTGCAATATATTTAGCGCCTATAATTCTTTCTGCTGAAAGTGGCAACGTTTTAAGTAAACCAAAATTTTTACCTTCAAGTGAAACGGAAGGCGCCGACATAGGCGTTAAACCACCGACAAGTAATAATGCTGGCAAAATAAACGGCGTTAAGATTTGGGAAATAACGTTTAACTCTAAAGCACTCATCTGCGTACGCATAATAACGACAAGCACTACTGCAATAGCTATACCTAAAATTGGAGCAATCAGTATGTTAACGGCATAAACAGGAATACCTAAAAGCGTAGTAAATTCCTTCTTAATTAAAGTTGCCGTCAAGCCTTTTTGTTTAGCCGATACAACTTTAAAGTTACCCGTCGTTTTATGACGAGCTAACAAAGTGTTTATCTTTGAATAAAATATAGAAACAATAACGCACGCTAATACACCAAGCGCAATAGTAACGCCCGAAAAGTAAAGTGAAAATTTAAAGTTTAAAAGCCCTTTTAAAAACCAGTTTATAACAGGCACTTTTTCAACAAAAGAGTATATCGATAGGTTATCTTCCCCAAGCGATAAAACGACGACAAGAACAACTGCAAAAACCATTGTAAAAATAGTTTCAATTAGCGCTTTTTTCTTCAACCCTGAAAAAATGAGTTTTATTCCGACACCGATTAATAAAGTTACTACTAATGGAATAAACGGCACAAATATACAGTTATATACAAGGGCAAGGAAAAAAGAAACAGGCACGCTTACCTTTGTTGAAAAAACAATGGCTGTAGGCGTAAATACTATTACGGCAATAGCAAAATCTAATAAATATAGGTATAAAAGTTTAGAAAAAACTATTACCCATTTTTTTATCGGTAAAGACGCTAAAAAGTCGTAATCTTTACTGCCAAAAAGCAAGCCTACGGCATCATATATACCAAAAAGTATCGACAACATTAAATACATAACAAGCATTGCTTGAAACATCATAAAATATTGTCCGGTAACGGATGCAATTTCGGCATACATAAACGCATAGGTAAGAGATAAGCCAAAAAATACCAAGAAAAGCAAGAGCCCAGTCCCTATTTTTTTACCACTGATTGCCTTTACTTTTTTTGAATTTTGCCTACCAGTTAAAAGCCTTAATATTTGAATTTTTAACAGCAACCACAAATTAGCCATTTTTACTCTCCGTCATCTGCAAGTGATAAAAACACCGATTCAAGCGAAGAATTAGCAGTTACTTCGTCCATGTTACCTTCAACGACAAGTTTGCCGTCTTTTATGATTGCTACCCTATCGCAAAGTTTTTCAGCCACTTCTAGAACGTGTGTCGAAAAGAAAATTATCGTGCCGTTTGAAGTTAGCTCACGCATGATGGTTTTTAAGGTGTGACTTGCTTTTGGATCTAATCCAACAAAAGGTTCGTCAAGCACTAAAAGTTTAGGCGTATGAATAAGCGCTGAAATTATAGCAAGTTTTTGACGCATCCCGTGTGAATATGAAGATATTACGTCACCAAGCGCGCCTTCAAGCTCAAAAAGAGAGGCGTACTTTTTAATTAGTTCTGTTCGCTTATCGGTTGGAACTAAAAATACGTCTGCAATAAAATTAAGATATTTAATACCAGTCATAAAGTCGTAAATATCAGGATTGTCAGCAATATACGCAAGTTTATTCTTAAATTCTACCGGATTATTTTTTATACTCAATCCGTCTAATAAAATTTCACCGTTTTCATAGTCAAGCGCTCCAACCATGCACTTAATTGTAGTAGATTTACCAGCGCCGTTATGTCCGATAAACCCGTAAATTTCACCGTCGTTAATTGTTAAAGATAAATTATCCACGGCGTAAACACCAGTAACGTATGACTTGAATAAGTTTTTAATTTCTAACATATTACTCCTAAATGGTCGATTTTAACGCCAACGTATGCGTTAAAGTTGACCAAATTATTGTTTTTTGGCTTTTATTGATTAAAAATTACATCAATAATATAATCATATAAAATCGACCTAAAAATTATTATAATTATAGATTAAAAAATAAAAAAAGTCAATCCTTAAATGAAACATAAAAAAATCTGGGTTGACAAACAAAAAAATAGTGTTATAATCAAAGTATGGTAAAGATTTATGTTTGTAAAGGCGACAAATCTTCGTCGCACAGTATTTTATTCGATATTTTATCAACGCATTACAAATTAAACTATTGTGAAGCTGACCTTAAAAAGACGGAGTATGGCAAATATTACATAGATAATTGCCCCGTTAAATTTAACATTTCACACAGCAAGGACAATATCGTTATTGCCGTAAGCGATAGTGAAGTTGGCGTGGATACTGAAATTATTAAAGACGAGTTTAGGGTTAGAAGAATTTTTGGAGTTATTCCAAAAACGGCTACACAATATGCTGAACTTTGGACAAAGGCTGAAGCCGTTGTTAAGTATAGAGCAAGTTCTATCCTATTAGACCTTAAAAAAATTGATTTAAGCGACGGCGTTAAGTATGATAGCGTTCCACTTGACGTTTTCGTTTATACTTTTGTTGAAAACGATTTAGTTATCTCATTAGCAACGACTGACGACGGTTATGAAGTCGTTAAAATTTAAATAATTCTAAATTGTACATACAGTGAATTTTTCCATTTTTCTATCTACCCTTGCTACGTAAGTAGCATAAAGTCCGAAAACGCCCCCGTTTTCGGACTTTATGCTTATTGACAATAATTCTTTTTGTATCCGTTTGGCGTCATTTTCAATATTTCCTTAAAATCGCTCATAAAATGCGAAAATGACAAGTAACCACACCTATCAGAAATCTCTCTAATCTGTAAATCGGTGGATAATAAAAGTTCTTCTGCATATCTAATTTTTAGCCTTTTAATATATCTATTGCAACTTACCCCAGTTTTTGATTTAAACAAAGCGCATAAATAGTTTACCGTTACCCCTGAAAAATTTGCTACGTCGCTCAATTTTTTTATAGTTAAAAAGTTATCTTCAATATATTTAAGCGCTTTATTTAAAGGCGAATTTTCGCTATTACTATCTAAACGCTTTCCACTTGAAAATTCCGAAAGCAAGCAGTAAAACAATTTGTCCACGCTTTTTATAAAGGCAACATTGTCCGAATAATATTTTAACGCAGATAGAAAGTCGCTAATTCTTTCAACAGCGTCGTCTTTTACAACAACTGCCTTATTTTTAATCGAGTGAACTAACTTTAAAGTTTCGCCACTAATAATTTCAGGAGTTATACCTGCAACGCTAACAACTGATGATTTTGGCAACACGGAACAATATTCGTCCGGTTTAATTAAAAGCAAACTACCGTACCCTGCGCGATATATTTTACCACCGACTGTTACGTCTGCCTGCCCTGACGAAAAGAATAACACCGTTAAAAATTCAGTATCAATTTTTAATTTTTTTGAAACAGCCGTTTTGTACGAAAACGAGTGCTTTATAATTTTTTTATCTTCCATAATTTCACCATTACAATAGTATTTGATACTTTTCGCATAAATTTAGTTCAAAATTATTATACAATAAATAAAACAAGTTTTCAATAGTAAAAATAAAAAGCAGAGTAAAAACTCTGCTTTTCGTTAACCTATATTTTGCTTACCGACGCCAAGACTGATTGAAAGCGCTATATCAACTTTATCCATCGTGGCTTTCGGAAGTTCACCTATGCGCTCTTTAAGGCGCCGTTTGTCAAGCGTTCTAATCTGCTCTAACAGCACGACGGAATCTTTTAATAGTCCGTAGCCAACTGCGTCAAGTTCAATGTGTGTGGGAAGTTTCGCTTTTGTTAATTTACTTGTTACTGCCGCAGCGATAACCGTCGGGCTGTATTTATTGCCGATATCGTTTTGAACTACAAGTACGGGCCTAACCCCACCTTGTTCACTCCCGACAACCGGACTTAAATCCGCATAATAAAGTTCACCACGTTTAATCATATAATCACCTTTTGCGGAAGGTCGGTTTTTAGGCTATTATATTATATGTACCTTTCCCGTTAATATTTTCCTTCGCAAGTGAATTATTAACATCTATTATAATTTTTATACGTAAAAAAAGACGCTAATTTTAGCGCCTTTTTTAATTAAACAACTGTAAAACCTGCGTCTGCAACGACCGTTTTAATAACGTCGCTATCTAAATCGCATTTAGAAAGTATTGTAACCTTCCCTGTTTCAAGGTCGGCAGAAACTTTCTTTACACCTTCAATCGCTTTAATAGCCTGTTCAACCTTTGCTTTACAATGACCACAATGCATACCGTCAACGGTTACTACCGTGGTAATTTTTTTCCCAAATAACATATATATCCCTCCAAATTATTTTATAAATTTAAGTCTTAACGTGTTAAATATTACAGTTAAACTGCTTAACACCATAGCAAGTCCAGCGAGCATAGGGTTTATCGTTACGCCTATAAATGACAATGCCCCACAAGCGAGAGGTATCATAAGAACGTTGTAAAAGAACGCCCAGAACAAGTTTTGCCTAATGCACTTTAGCGTGCGTTTGCTTATTTTAATAAAGTCGTAAACCTTTGATAAGCCCTCACCTAAAAGTATAACGTCCGAACTATCCATAGCGATATCCGTGCCGTTTTTTACACTTACGCCGATATCTGCTGAAACTAACGCAGGGCTATCGTTAATACCGTCACCACACATTAAGACCACGTTTTTATCTTTTTTTATTTCGTTGACAAACTTGGCTTTATCGTTAGGCATAACCCCACCAAAGAACTTTTCAATACCAACTTTATTTGCAATTTTTTCTGCCACTAAAACGTTATCGCCCGAAAGCATAATAGGAGTAATATTATTTGCTTTTAACTGCTCAATAAGTGCATTTGCATCAGGTTTAACGGTATCGTTTACGCCAAAAAGCGATAAAATAGAATTTTCACACGCTAAATATACTATCGAATTGCCTTCACTTAAAAGTTCGTTTTCATCACTTAAACGGTCGTTTACAATATTAAATTCTTCTAATATTTTTTGGCTACCGACAATATAAATTTTGCCGTCTATTTTTGCTGTTATGCCTTTACCGTTAACTACGTTTACGTCGCTTACGGCAACAGGGCTTAAATTAAGTTCAGAAAGTTTTTCCATAAACGCTTTACCGATAGGGTGCGTTGACGCGCTTTCAATACTTGCCGTTATTAAAAGGACTTCTTCATCAGTTAAATTAGAATAATTAAAGGTTTTCGCAATACGTAAATTGCCGTGCGTTAGCGTTCCCGTTTTATCAAAAATGACAACGTTTGTCTTGTTGGCAATTTCCATAACCTTACTGTCTTTAACTAAAATACCGTGTTTTGCACATATGCCTTCGCCAACGACTACGGCAAGTGGCGTAGCCAAACCAAGCGCACACGGACAGGCTACTACAAGCACCGTTACAAAAGTTTTTATCGCTAAAGCGTAGTCGTGAGTGAATAGCAAATAACTTACAAACGTGATAAACGCTATTGCCATAACCGACGGAACAAAAATTCCACAAACCTTATCGGCAGTCTTTGCGATAGGCATTTTTGTGTTTGACGCCTCAACAACCATTTTAACTATTTCCGAAACGGTTGACTCTTTACCTATCTTTTCAGCACGATATAATACGTAGCCGTCATAGTTAATACTGCCAGCTACGACTAAACTATCTTCTTCTTTTAATTGAGGTTTGCTTTCTCCTGTGATAAACGACTCGTCTACGTGAGCGCTACCACTTATTATTACGCCGTCAACGGCAAACTTTTCTCCTGCACGGCATACAACGACGTCGCCTTTTATTATTTCGTCAATGGTAACGGTTATTTCTTGTCCGTCACGCAAAACAACGGCGTTATTCGGAGTAATAGTTACAAGGTCTTTAATAGCCTGCTTTGTTTTCGACTTGCTTTCATAATCAATACGTCTACCTAATTTAATAAAGAAAATTATCGTTGCACAAGACTCAAAATACAAATTGTGAACGTATTGCGTTTCGCCAGTAAAAATCAAAATGGTATAAAATAAACTGAATAGAAAACTTGCCGTAACCCCCATAGTAACAAGGGTATCCATATTAGGCGCTTTATGAAAAAGTGATTTAACCCCTCCCACTAAAATATCTGTGCCGTAAATAAAAAACGGCACAACTAAAATAATAAGCGCAACAGAATATCCTATCGCATTTTTGCTTGGGTTAACAAAAAAAGGCACAGGCAAATTTATCATATGCCCCATTGAAACGTACATTAATACAACTGCCAGAGCTCCGAAAATTATTAGTGGATAGAGTGGTTTTTTAGCGTCGTCAGACTTATTTATATCGTAAAGCCCTGTTGACTTAAACCCAGCCTGCTTAATAAAAATCTCTATGTCTTTTATGGATAAAAGCGTTTCGTCATATTCGACTGAAACGTTTGCCATAACCAAATTTACGCTTGCAGAAAGTATACCTTGCTGTTTATTAAGATGCTTTTCAAGTCCGTTAGAACAAGCCGAACAACTCATTCCCGAAACGCCTAAAATAGTCTTTTTCATACCTAAATTATATATTTATTAAAAATAAAAGTCAACCTTAAAAAGTATTATTGTTGTATTTTAATGAATAACGGTAGTGTGAAATGTTGCCATAAAAGAAAAAGCCCCTAACAAATAGGGGCTTAAAATTACATTTTACCAAGTTCGTTACAACGCTTGCAAAGCATTGATGCAATTTCGTCATCAGACTTATCAGACGTAAAAATCTCAGATAATTTAACAGGCTTATCTATTATGTAACGACGCTCGTTCTTTTTATAGTATGCAACGTAAATAGGTGCGTCAATTCCTTTTTTAAGGCACGTTTTTGCAAACATTGTAAAGCCTTTATGGAACCCTTCAAGTTCGTCAAAATAACCCTTTGTTGAATCTTCTGGGAAAATTATTATGTTGTGGCCTTGCTCAATAGCGTCGATACTTTCCTTTAACGTATTCTTAAATCTAAAGTCTTGATAGGTTGAAATCAATCTTAACCCTTTATAGAACATATTAGTTAAAGGCGTTGCTAAAAGGCAGAAAAGTCTTGCAAGATGCAAATTCCAATGATTTTTTTCATGATAATAAACTCTCGTTTGGTATTTATACATTTTAATAAAACCAGAGTTCATTTCATGCGTACCCCAAAATCTTATAGGCAAATTTTTGTAAAGTTCCCAAGCAAGTGGCGCGCTTGTGCCAACGTGGTTACTTAAAATAATTGCGCCTTCACTAACAGGTTCGCCTAAATACTCAAAAGTAGACTCCTTTATAAATAATCTCATTATCTTTTTAACGAATTTGAACCAGCCTTTACGAACTGTCTTGTCTTTTTGTTTAGCCAAAAGTCTTTCCTCCTTTGTTACTTTATACATTTTACCACAAAATTATGAATTGAAAATGAACTAAAATATTGCAAGAAAAAAGATTGTAACATTAATTACAATCTTATTTTAATTATATCACACATATCGTTTAGGAGCAAGCGTTATATTAATTTAGATATGTACGAACTGATTTGTATGCGAAACGGGAACAATTTTCGTTTGTAAATATTCTTCAAGTTTAGCAGGATTTTTAATATAATTAGTGTCAACGTCCCACTTACCTACGCAATCAACGATAATATCGCCGTAATTAAAAATTTGCCCGAATAAAGTTTGTTGTATATCGGTTGAAGTAACCCCCATAAATACCGTGTGCTTTTTTCTCTTATTGATAAGTCCACTGTAAGTGATTATTTTGTCGTCGTAAAATTCAATTCTAAATTTTTTAACTTCAACGATTTTGTATATCAAAATAAAAATAGGGATAATTAAAATGCACGCAACGATACCCCAAAAAGACAATACTGACATTACGCTTTTCTTTGCAACATAATTTGGTTTCATAAAAATTCTCCTTGTTATTAATTATAATGCTCCTAAAAATAAAAAGTGCGGCTACCGAAGTAACCGCACAAAAACGCAAACTCCGATAGTCGCCAAACCAACTGAAAAAAGCAAGAACAAACTACGCCATATTCAGTAAGAATTTGCATTTTTATCAAATTCAATATTAATATGACGCAAAAAAGGTATAATTATCCCCGTGAGATAAAAATAGTCCTTGCTGTGATATATTCAGTTGGTTTGGCATATTTAGTATAACTTATTTTTTGCAAAAACACAAGGGAATATGCAATTTTAATAAAAATAGCACCTAAAAAGGTGCTTTTTTACTGCATAAATTTTGTTTTATTCATTAAAAAACTATTGAAAATTCTATCGGCATAGTTGATGCGACGCCGTAAGCGTTCACAGCGTATACCTTTGCAAAATAAGATTTGCCGACTTCAAGCCCGGTAAGACGTATACTTATGCTTTTTGGCGAAGGCATAAAAATTTGCCCTGATAACGCATAGTAAGTGTTAAAAAGACTATCGTTATGATACAAGTCTATAATCAATATAGGATTATATTATAAAAAATGCTTCGCACAAATTGTTAAAAACAATTTCCTCTCTTATCACAAGTCCCGACACTCTTTTTCACAAAAACAAAAAAACCCGTGTAGGTTTATAATTAGGGACTCCCGAAAAGATTTTGTATAACAAAAGATTTTTGGGAAAAAGGAAAAGCCCGCTATCTGTCGTGCAGTTTGTAATATCAAACTGCTGACGTAAGGCGGTGCTTTGACGTGGTGGAGCAGTCGGGACTTGCACCCGAGTCTTACACAGGTTGACCTGACTTTCTACGTGTGTAGTCTACGTTTTGTCTTACTTGACTCATACCCATAGACAGGTCAAAGCCAAGGCAGGTTTTCATAGATACGTTCCCTTGTGAAAACCGACCAAAGAAACGTTCCTATCTAAATTGACACCATTTATAAAGCCGATAGGAAACCTTATAAAGGCGTTCGCTTAAATTAAGCAGCGAAAGCTAATTCTTGTTTATTAGCATTTATTGTTTTGCCCACTTTTAACGAAGCGCAGGCGACTTCGACACGCTTTTTCAGTTCGCGCAATGCAATCGAATCTGAAACTGCCCCATAAAAGCCTAAATGGCTTATTTGTAATTTTTTATTTGACGTTCAATAAAACGCTTATTATCTTTATCCATTAAATCTTGCTTTTTGTCATAAGTGTGTTTGCCTTGACAAAGCCCAAGTTCAACTTTAATAAGCGCACCTTTAAGATAAATCCTTAAAGGAATAAGCGTTAAACCTTTCTTTTCAACCTTTTGACGAACTCTTAAAATCTCAAGTTTATGCATCAAAAGTTTTCTATCCCGACGGGTGTCGTGTTTTGAAAATCCGTCCGTTTTCTCATAAGTGGAAACGTGCATATTTTTAATAACAAGACTACCGTTTTCGGCATAGATAAACGCTTCTTTAAGATTAGCGTTGCCCATTTTTATTGATTTAACTTCGTCACCACTTAGAACGATACCTGCCTCATACTTTTCGAGAATAAAGTAGTCGTGCCCAGCTTGACGATTTGTAATTAAAACCTTTTCAGCCATAATAATATATTACAACATTTTTTTATTTTTTACAATTCAAATAATCGTCTTTAAGCATAAATTCTGCTCTTTTATTGCCCATATCTACGCCAACGACGACAATTTCGACAATTTGCCCTAATTTAAAACTTCTATTCTTGTTAAAAAGAGTATAATTAAGTTCGTCGTACTTAAAGTCTTTACCCAAAATTGTGTCAACTTTTACGATACCTTCAACAGTTGACGGAAGTTCAACAAATATCCCAAAATTTTGAACGCCACTAATAACGCCCGTAAACTCTTCACCAACGTGGTCGGACATATACAACATTTTGTAATAGTCGTCTACTGCCCTTTCAGCCGTTTCAGCTCCCCTTTCTTTGTTGCCCGACTGCGTTGACGCCGACGAAACAAATTGAGCATAACGTTCTTCAATATTTTCCTCACCCTTAAAAAACGCCTTTAATACACGGTGAATTGCAAGGTCAGGATATCTTCTTATAGGCGAAGTAAAGTGAGAATAGCATTTACTAGCCAAGCCGAAATGCCCTACGTTTTCCGGTGAATATTTTGCTTTTTGCATAGACCTTAACATTACCCTATTGACAAGTGGAGCAAGTGGACTTTTCCCTTCTTTAAGTTCGCCCAAAAGCGCTTGAAAATCTTTAGGATACACGTTATCGGCGTGCCATTTTCTATTTAAGCCCAAACCTTTTAGAAAATCCATAAGCTTAATTATCTTGTCTTCAACAGGTTTTTCGTGAATACGATATATAAACGGAAGTCCAAGGTAGTAAGCATACTCTGCAACCGTTTCGTTAGCGCAAATCATAAACTCTTCAATAAGTTTATGCGCAAAGTTCCTTTCAAATACGTCGACGGTTACTTTACCCTTTTTACTTACGGTAATTTTAGCCTCTTTAACGTCCAAATCAATACTGCCACGCTTATCACGCTTTGCAATTAAAATGTTAGCAAGTTCCCCTGCAGTAATAATCATTTCTTGAATAGATTTATCGACGTCAGTTTCTTCCCCGTCTAAAACCTTTTTAGCCAAAGAATAAGTTAGCCTTGCTTTACTGTTTATAATCGACGGGAAAATTTCGCTATCAACTACTTCACCTTTACTATTAATACGCATTACGCAAGAAAGCGTCAACCTATCGACGTTAGGCATAAGCGAACAAACGTCGTTAGAAAGTCTTTCTGGGAGCATAGGAATAACCATTTCAGGAAAATAAACGCTTGTCCCACGTTCAAAAGCAGACGCATCAAGCAAACTGCCCTCTTTAACGTATTCGGACACGTCGGCTATATGGACACCCAAAATATAGTCACCGTTTTCTGCTTTTACAACACCGATTGCGTCGTCAAAATCTTTCGCGTCTTCACCGTCTATAGTAACGACAATTTGAGAGCGCAAATCACGACGGGTAATTAAGTCCTTTTTAGAAACGGGAAGTGCCACCCTTTCAGCCTCGTCTAAAACTTCCTTTTTAAAATCAAGTTCTATATTGTTAGCAACTGCAACTGATTTAACTTCAGCACGTCTTGAAAACTGTCTGCCTAAAACTTCAACAATTTCGCCTTCAGGGTTACTGCCTTTAACGTACAACTTAATCTCACAAACGACCTTATCACCTGTTTTAGCCTTTTTCGATAACTTATAAGGAACGTAAACGTCGGAAAAATACTTTTTATCGTCGGCAATTACAAAACCACCACTCTTACAAGCAGAAAAAGTTCCGACGATAATTTTATTTTTACGCTCTAAAATTTTATACACCCTTGCAGTAGTGCGCCTTTCAGTTTCTTCCTTAACCTTGACGATAACGACGTCGCCGTGTTCAGCACCATTTAGGTCGGAGTGAGAAATAAAAAAATCTTCACCACCGTCTTCTGGCAATAAAAAAGCAAAGCCCCTTTCGTTGCCTTCAATTACCCCTTTAACTTGCTTTGCATCGTCAAATTTTTTATCTTTTACGGTTGGCAAAAGTTTTTCTGCCCGATCTTTGCCTGCAATTTTATTTTTCCTTGACTTAAAACTATTAAACTTTTCCATTAATCTCTATAATTAAGTATGAGTAAAAATTACTTATGTATTAAAAAAGGACGCCAAAACGCGTCCCTTTTACTTTTTAGCTGTTTGCGATAAATGAAAGAACAACCATAGCGATACAGCAAAGCGCTAAAATAATAGCAGAAATAACTGTTAAACGCTTAAGTTTGCTTTCAAAAGTCTTGCCCTTGTTCTTTGAAAGGAACGTTTCGGACTGACCGTTAATTGCGCCGATACCTGATGAGTTAGACGGTTGAACGATAACAACCGCAATAACGAATAGTGCGCAAAGTAAAATGAAAACGCATAAAATAATTCTTAATACTGGGAAGAATCCCCAAAAACCGCCAACGTTTTTTGCAGCGAGTAAAGTTGAAAGAATGTTCATATCTATACCCCTAATTTGTTAATTTCACTAAAATGCTCATACATTGTAACACAATTATAAACATTTTACAACTATTTTCAATAAAATTATTTATTCAATAGCGATTTTCCTGTCATTTCAGCAGGTATTTCAAGCCCCATACAATCTAAAAGAGTAGGCGCAATATCTGCAAGAACGCCACCCTCCACTAAAGTTGCGCCTTTAAACTTATCGCCAACAAGGATAAATGGAACTTTGTTAGTCGTGTGCGCTGTGAAAGGTTTGCCGTCGTCTTCTAACAATTTATCAGCATTGCCATGGTCAGCCGTGATAAGCGTTACGCCACCTTTCGAAAGTATCTTGTCAACAACTTTGCCAACGCAAGCGTCAACCGTTTCAACAGCCTTAATCGCTGCAGGAATAATACCCGTATGTCCAACCATATCACAGTTTGCAAAGTTTAGTATAATGACGTCAAACTTGTCGCTATCAATTTCTTCAAGCACCTTTTCGGTTACTTCTAAAGCACTCATTTGAGGTTGTAAATCGTACGTTGCAACCTTTGGTGATGCGATAAGATCACGCTGTTCGTCCTTGTTAGGCGCTTCCACACCACCGTTAAAGAAGAACGTTACGTGCGCATATTTTTCCGTTTCAGCAATACGAAGTTGCTTTAAGCCCTTATCTGCAAGATATTGACCAAGCGTATTGTCAAGAGATTGTGGCTTAAACGCAATATCAACGTTTGTAAAACTTGCGTCGTATCTTGTAAAGCATACGTATACAGGGTCAATAAAGCCAGTCTTTCTTGTAAAGCCGTCGAATTCCTTTTCGCTCATAGCCCTGGTGATTTGCCTTGCTCTATCTGGACGGAAATTGAAGAAAATTATGCTGTCGCCTTGTTCAATTAAACCGATAGGCTTGCCGTTTTCTACAACGTTTGCAGGGAGCATAAATTCGTCAGTAGTGCCGTTTTTATAAGAATTTTCGATATAAAGAGCAGGGTCAACGCAATGTTCGCCGTTGCCGATAGTCATCATATCGTAAGCCTTTTCGACACGTTCCCAACGGTTATCTCTATCCATAACGTAATATCTACCACCAACCGACGCAATTTTGCCGTTACCTATTTGGTCAATTTTTGCCTGAACTTCACGCACAAAACCTGCGCCCGAAGTTGGAGAAACGTCTCTGCCGTCTAAAAAGCAATGAACGTAAACTTCTTTTAAGCCTTTATCTTTTGCCATTTGTAAAAGGGCAAAAAGGTGTGTAATGTGCGAGTGAACGCCACCATTTGATAAAAGTCCGTAAAGGTGAAGTTTTTTACCGTTGTTAAGAGCAGAATCCATTGCCTTATTTAAAGCGTCGTTAGTAAAAAAATCACCGTCGCTAATAGACTTTGTAATTCTAGTAAGTTCTTGATAAACAATTCTGCCTGCGCCCATATTTAAGTGTCCTACTTCAGAATTGCCCATCTGTCCGTCAGGAAGACCTACGTCCATACCAGATGCGCCTAAAAGGGTTGAAGGATATTCCTTCATAAGTTTTTTGATAACTGGACTGCCAGAAAGTTCAATAGCGTTGCCGTCGCCAGCAGGAGCAATTGCATAGCCGTCCATAATGAGAATACAATTTGGTCTTTGGTTCATTTTTATCACCTTTAATAAATTTTTCAACAATTATTATATACTATAATAATTAAAACTGCAAGTTTTTTCAATAAATACTTTTTATTCTATCACAACTACTGCACGGCAAATAGGCTTACCTATTGAAACGAACTTTTTTTCGTATTCAGTTGCGACGTTGCCTTGTAAAAAATCGCTCTTATATAGGTCAAACGTCACGTCGGTTACTTTGAGCGCGCACTCATTGTAAGACTGCAAAGAATATTCAAAAAATGGTCTATTATCCGTCTTTTGAATAATTTTTGCACCACTTTTTAATAAACTTTGATACAACCTTAAAAATTTAGGGTTGGTTAAACGACGGTTAGCGTACGTGCCTTTTGGATACGGACAAGAAAAGTTTAAATAAAGTCCGTCGAAAGTGTTTTCGCTAAATAAAAAGTCAAGTTGTTCAGCCCCACAAATAACAAATTTAACGTTATTTAACCCCATATCTAATGCAAGTTCCATTGCCGAAACCATAACGTTATCGTCCTTTTCAACTGCGATATAGTTGTTTTGTGGGTTATTTTTTGCCATTTGACAGATAAAACTACCTTTGCCAGAGCCGATTTCTAAAAACACAGGGTTTTCGTTATTAAACGCCTTTTTTACGTCAATATCAGGGTAATTTTCCTTTTTAGGTCTACCGTAAATTGAGCGTGGCTCAAAAAATAATAAATATTTTGACGTCAGTTCGATACGTTCGTCAAGATGTTTTTTTCTTCTCATTCTCATAATAATTCACCGAAGAAGATTATAACAAATATGCAAAATTTTAGCAAATAAAAAACGCCTTACGGCGTTAATTAATTTTCTTTATGCTAAAAGCCCTAAACAACTAAACCCCATAGCCCCTAAAATAATAGGTAAAAATATCCATAAAACTAAACCTGTAAAAGCACCGTGTGCGCAAGATCCAGCACGTAGAGGACAATCTTTTCTCCAAACTATCCATAAAATAAAACCTAAAAGAGGTATTAAAAGGGACAAGATAAACATAAAAACGTCGTCGTCATCATTAGCTTTTGGGACGTCTTTATAATTATCGGTTGCGCAACCACACTTTGGACAAATTACAGCATCATCTAATATCTCTGCTCCACATTGTTTACAAAACATTTTTTTATTCTCCTTTGTTTTTTAACATTATATTCCCATTTTAATGGGAAGTCAAGTAATTTTCCCACTTTTATGGGAATATATAATAAAGGGGTTATATATGGAAAAGTTTGGGGACAAATTAAAAGCCTTGCGTAAAGAGGCTGGTTTAGGTCAAATCGCGCTTGCAAACGCATTAGAGGTTGGTAAATCGGTTATCAGTTTATGGGAACTAAACAAGGCTGACCCGACTTTGACTAATTTAATTAAAATAGCAAAATATTTTCAAGTATCTATTGATTATCTTGCTGGTTTAGAAGATTAAAAAACGCAGTTTTTTACTGCGTTTTTTTATTTCTTAAAATAAAGCGAGCCGTCTTTATAGTAAACGGGTACGACTTCGCCGTCGGTCATTGTCATTATTCCGTCGCCGACGCCCCTGCCTTTACTAAAAGTACAGTCAACCGTAGCGCCGTTTGTTAGTTTTATATGCATTTTGCCGTGCTTATGTCCGAACTGAAATTCCCCTTCATAAACGGTGCCATCAGAATATATTTCCCTCCCGACACCGTGCCTTAATGAGTTTAAAAATTCACCTTCGTAAGTAAATGCTGGACAGACCATCTTACCTGTGCCGTTTAGGTGATTATTTTCCCACTTGCCCGAAATAGAAACGCCGTTTTGAGTATATACGCCGTTACCGTCGCGAACGTTACCTATACACTCACCAACATACGTTGCGCCGTTATCGTATTCTAAATTATTATGCTCTCTCATCAATAACTCCGTCAGCAAAATCCTTGATTTTATCCATAGCGACGTCGGCATTAATATCGTTAAGATATTCGTGACGGACACCTTCAGCAAGGTAGGTTTTAACGTTAATACCAGAACTTAAATATCTATCTTCAAGTTTACTAACGCCAACAGCAAAATCACCGACAGGGTCGTTACAACCGGCAATTAAAAGAACTGGAATTTTAACCGTACTTAAAACTTTTTTATTATAAAGTTTTTTAGTGTTTAAAAACATTGATTTGTAAAAGTTATAACTGCACACAAACCCACAATATTTATCGCTATCGTATCTTTCGTTTTCTTCAGGGATAGACGAAATAAACGATCCACCTAACTTCTTTTCATATCCATCAAAAGTAATTTTATGTAGAAGTTTTGCAGGGGCTTTTTCCCCTTTTATTGCATAGCCTATTTTTGAAATAATTCGCCCACAAGTTAAAAGCAAATTCTTCATATAATTGCTACCACCGATTATAGCGCCACTTATGTTTTGTGAATATTTTTCTATATATGCCTGCGCTATAAATGAGCCGAAACTATGCCCAAATAATATAATAGGAAGATTATATTTTTCCTTTACGTATCGAGTAATTTCTTCTTCGTCAGATAAAATCAAACTGAACATATCGCCCTTTGAATATCCTAAACTATCCTTGTCCGTTTCTCCGTGCCCACGGTGGTCGTCTGCAACAACAACGTAACCGTTCTGGTTAAGGAATTTAGCAAAATTATCGTATCTAAGCGCGTGTTCTGCCATACCGTGCACTATTTGAATAACGCCCCTTGGATTAACGACGTCGCTATATTCGTATAAAGTTATTTCTTTGCCGTCTTTTGCTGTAAAAATACTCTTAATCATAATAAACACTTCTCTACTGCCTTGCAGTAATTTTTATATAAATTTTCAAACTTTTCTCTATCCGTTGACGGAATAAAAATCTTTTCAGTTTTTCTTAATTTTACTATATCATCAACCGTATAAATATTAAGCGCTATCAAACAAGCGTATACTGCACCAAGCGCCGTGCTTTCAAGTTCGATAGGACGGTCTAATTTTACGTTTAATACGTCGGATGAAAACTGCATTAAAAAGTTATTGCACGTTGCTCCACCGTCTGCTCTAATTTCGGTAAGTTTCGTTCCACTACCCTTTTCCATTTCAACAGCCAAATCTTTAGCGCCGTATGCCATACTTTCAAGCACAGCCCTTGCAAAATGGTTGCTGTTCGTCCCCCTTGTGATGCCAGTTATTAAGCCGGTAACGTCGCCACGCCAGTAGGGTGCGCCAAGCCCTGTGAAAGCAGGAACTATATACACGCCACCGTTGTCGGGCACGGCATTTGCCATTTCTTCCGTTTTGGCAGAATTGTCAAATAGTTTAAGCCCGTCCCTTAACCATTGAACGGCACTACCTGCGTTAAATACGCTACCTTCAAGCGCATAGGTAATTTTGTCGCCGATTGAATAGCCTATCGTCGTTAACATTTTGCATGAACGTTTTGCAGGTGTATCACCCGTGTTAAAGAGCATAAACATACCCGTTCCGTAAGTGATTTTACTTTGACCTTTTTGTAGACAGTTTTGCCCAAAAAGCGCAGCGTGTTGATCTCCTAAATCTCCTGCAACTGGGATTTTTACACCTTTATAATCAAACGTTCCGTAAACGTCCGTACTGCTTTTTACGGTTGGCAATATACCTTTAGGTATATTGAAAAACTCTAAAAGTTCGTCGTCCCACTCTAACGTGTGTATATTGAAAAGCATTGTTCTAGATGCGTTAGTATAGTCCGTAACGAAATTACCAGTTAATTTATAAATAAGATAACTGTCAATCGTGCCAACGCAAAGTCTATTTTGGCTTATAAGTTCTTGCGCGATAGGAACGTTGTCTATTAACCATTTTATTTTTGATGCCGAAAAGTATGCGTCGTTAATAAGTCCTGTTTTTGAATAAATTTTATCTACCGTTTCTTTGTCCATATCTGCGCAAAATTTAGCAGTCCGTCTACATTGCCAAACGATAGCGTTATAGATAGGGTGTCCCGTTTCCTTATCCCACATAACAACGGTTTCACGCTGGTTAGTTATACCTATCCCCTTAACGTCTTGCACGGAACGGGCTTTTTCAAGCATTGAAATAAGCACGGAAAGAGTATTGACGTAAATTTCGTCAGCATCTTCTTCCACCCAAGACGGCTCGGGATAAATTTGTTTAATTTGACGGGAATCTCCTGCAACGAAAGTGGCTTTTTTTACGTCGTAAAGCATTGCCCTTGTGCTTGTTGTTCCTTCGTCTATTGCAATAACGTAATTCATATAATACCTAGTTTATATAAAAAACTCACACAAAGGTGAGTTTTATTAATTAATCTTCAAAAAATTTCGCAAAAACAGCCTTCGCCATTTCAAAAGCGCCGTTAGACGTTGGGTGTAAATGGTCGTTTGTAAATGAAGGAAGTATTGCAAGTGGATCGCTTGGATCAGACACAATTTTATCAAAGTCGATATATCCGTCGATTTTATCCGTAGTTCTTATCCAGTCGTTTATGCCTTGACGGATGGCTTCACGCTCGGCATTGTGTGATTTGTAATATTTAAAAGGCAAAATAGTGCCAAAGTATACTTTTAAACCGTGCTTTCTTGCCGACGCAACGTATTTATCTTCGTATGCGTGGATAATTTCTTCACTTGACGGTAAACTTTCTAACGGTCTATAAACAGATCCGTCAGGATGAATAATATCATTTATGCCGTGCAAAATAACAACTGCTTTTGCGCCTTGAACTTGACTTAAATTTTCGTCAATTCTAACAATACCAGCATCTCCATAATGAATATTAGCCTTATGGTTATACTTACGCAACACTCTGTTACCACTAATAGCCTTTCTACAAACGGCAACGTTTTTATCGCTTTTAAGGATAAGTCTTGCAAAATGGTCAGGCCACTCGATAGCCGAGATAGAATCACCATAACAAATAATAGTCGACGCATCCTCATCATCATTAAGCACGTCCACACCGTAAAGCGCGTACGTTTTTGAACTTTCCATTGATACGTATAGTGGGAACGTTTCAAGATAAGTCCCCTTTCCTTCCATTACGTAGCCGTAACTATATATGCCCATTAAAGCAGTAGCCGTCGTTAATAACGTTATGTCTTTTATGTAGAAACTAACAGATAAAAAGTCGCCTTTTTTTACAGGGTAATCAATTTCATCCGAATAGCACGTTTGCCCTGCCTTCATTTTGCATTTATCTTTTTTATTAAAGGTTACTTTTTTAATGTTCGCCGTAACGTCGTCACGGCATGTGCCGTCTACGTTTGCACAGGTATTTTTGCCCACGGTAACGCTGTCTAAAACAACCTTTTCCGTCCCAAATTTGTTTGAAAAAAATAATTTAATTTTACTGCCCGATACCATTACTGGCACGTTATATCTTAAAGTAATATCCTTTACGTAAGTTTGCTCACCTGAATACGCTGGGGCTTCAGCATTACCCCAAGTTGTTACCCATTTTGCCATATTTAGTTTTCTCCCATTTATCGAAAACGCAAGATGTTGCGTGTTTACACATTATTTTATAATATTATTATAACTTCTTTTTTAGTATAATGCAAGACGTTTTTTTAATTTTTTATGACTATCTCATGGAAAATTTTATTTTAATATAAATAAAAAAAGGGCTAAATTAGCCCTTTTTAATCTTCATCAATAACAGGAACGACCTTTTTGCCGACAATGGCTTTCGTCGGAGAAGAATCTTTAAGCGACGAAATATAATTTTGGTAATCTTGTTCTGTCAAGTGCGTTACTTTACTTTTCTTTTTAGACATAATAATTCTCCTTAAATTAAATGGATAAAACTATTATGACCATATCTTTAATAATTATACTTTTGCTTTTCTTTCACGTACGCCGGTAAATAGATAATCGTTAGGTTTTAACCCGTAAGCCCAACCACACTCTATACCGTGAACAACAATTTCGCCATCAGTAAAAATCACCAAGCGAAACAACTAACTTTGCGCCAAATTTATTTGCCCTATCAAAAATCACGTTCAAATCTTCTACGGTAGCGTCGTACATACCTTTTTTATAGTGA
>JAZNVV010000052.1:0-5761 GCA_045593005.1 Christensenellaceae bacterium
TGGAAATAAAGTTTATTACAACGATCAAAGCAATATAACTTCAATATTATTAGACGAAAATGCAACAGCTTTCCAAAACAGCATTAAGCAAGTTACTTTCTATCATTCAAATAATTGTGCCTTAAGAGATTACATTCCAGAATTAAATGCTGAATTAGAACGTTATAACTAATAAAATTTAATACAAAAAAGCGTTTTATCACAAGATAAAACGCTTTAAATTTTTTAAAATAAAAAAAGGTTGCAATAATACAACCTAATTTGGTAACTAAATTATACTCTTTCTACTTTGCCACTTTTTAAACAACGTGTGCAAACATATTCGGAAGAAACAGAGCCATCTTCTTTCTTAATTCTAACCTTTTGTAAGTTAGCTTCAAAAGACACAGGAGTCTTTCTGTTAGAGTGGCTTACCAAGTTGCCTGATAATTTACCTTTACCGCATACGCTACAAATTCTGCTCATAATAACACCTCCGATAATTCGAGAATTATTTTACTATGTAACTTTATCACACTTTCAAAAAAAAATCAACCATTTTTTATTGTTATTTCCTAAATAAATCAATATTATTTTAATTTTAAGTGTCAAATTAAAGAAATATCAAAAAAGTGTTGCAAAATTATTGCAAATATTGTACAATAAACATATATAGGAGATACTATGTCAGTTAAAACTAATAACATTTATGGTAAAATTTCATTATCGAATAAGGCAATCGCAAAGTTCGTCTCTCACGTGGGGATGGACTCTTATGGTATTGTTGAATTTGGCAAGTATGGCTTAACTGGCAAACTTACCGACCTTTTTGGTGGTAGGTCTTTCACTAAAGGCGTTATTGTTACTTCTGTCGGTGATAGAATAGGTATTGACGTTTACGTTGTGGTTAAATTCGGCATTTCGATAAGGGCTGTTGCTGAAGCATTAAAGGAAACTATCAAATATAAAGTTGAAAAGTTTTCAGGTATGCTTGTTGATTTTGTAAACGTTAACATTATTAACGTTAGAATGTAACTCCTAATTTATAACGATAATTAAGGATTTTTAATATATGCAAAAAACTATAAACGGAGCAATGCTTAAGTCAATTATTTTGACTGCTGGTAAGCTTTTTGAGATAAATAGGGCATCAATCGACGCTCTTAACGTTTTCCCAGTTCCTGATGGCGACACAGGTACTAACATGTCCTTTACAATGCAATCTGCTGTTAAGGCTGTTTCTGAATGTAAATCTAACAATATGTCAGACGTTGCCGACGCTGCGTCAAAAGGTTCACTACGTGGCGCAAGGGGTAATTCCGGTGTTATTTTATCACAAGTTATGCGTGGGCTTTGTGGCGTTTTACGTAATCATGATGAGGTTGATACTAACAACTTTGCAAAAGCGCTTTTAAACGCTGCTGAAGTTGCTTACAGCGCCGTTTCCGTTCCAAAAGAAGGTACTATTTTAACCGTTATTAGAATGATTGCTGAACACGCTCATTCTATTAGATTAAAGCATAAAGGTTTTGAAACTTTTATGCAAGAAATTTTAGCAAAGGGTAACGAGGCTGTTGAACTTACCCCTACACTTTTACCTGTTCTTAAAAAAGCTGGCGTAGTTGACGCTGGTGGTAAAGGCTTAATCTATTTGTTTGAGGCTTTCCAAAAAGTCATTATGGGTGAAACCATTGACGTTTCTGAACTTCCTGTTCAAAAGGAAGCGCAGACTGACGCATCTATGGAACACGCAGACCTTCTTACTTTAGGCAATATTGAATTTGCTTATTGTACCGAGTTTTTTATAATTAATATTAAGAAAAAGACCACTTTAGCCGATATTGAAAAGCTTAGGGAACAACTAATGAATATCGGTGATTGTGTTATCGTTATAGGCGACCTTGAATTTATTAAAGTTCACGTTCACACAAACAAACCTGGCAGGGCTTTAACCCTTGCGTTAGAACTTGGCGAACTTGATAAAGTCAAGATTGAAAATATGCTTGAACAAAACCGTGAACTCAAGAAAAAGCTTGAGGCTGAAAAGAAAGAGATGGGTATGCTTGCTATTTCTTCTGGTGACGGTATTTCGGCAATCTTTAAAGATTTACTTGTTGACTATGTTTTAGAAGGTGGTCAATCTATGAATCCTTCTGCAGCAGATATAGCTGACGCTGTTATGCGCATTAACGCTGACAACGTGTTTGTATTCCCAAATAATAAGAACATTATTTTAGCGGCTGAACAAGCAAAAAGTTTAGTTGAAAACAAGCGAATTCACGTTATTGCAACAAAGAATATTCCACAAGGTTTTTCTGCGGCAATGGCATTTAATCCTGAAGTTTCTGTTGAAGAAAACAAGATTAATATGATTCACGCAATCGATCTTATTTCAGTTGGTCAAGTAACGTACGCTGTTAAAAACACTAAAGTTGACGGCTTTGATATTAAGGAAAATGACATTATAGGCTTAAATAGTAAGAAAATTCTTGCAAAAGGCACAAAGATTATTGACGTTGTCCTTAAACTTATTGATAAGTTGCGTGGCGCTGAAGAAATGATTACTCTTTACTACGGTGCTGACGTCAATGAAAATGATGCTAATATACTTGTTGAAAAAGTTCAAGAAGTTTATCCTGATTGCGACGTTCAATTAACCTATGGTGGTCAACCTATCTACTATTATTACATTTCTTTAGAATAATTTTTACAGGGAAGATTTTTCTTCCCTGATTTTATATAATTAAATTTATGGAATTAACAAAAATTAAAGACATAAGCGTTAAACGCGCAGAGGAACTTAATAAACTTAGTATCTATTCGACAGCTGATTTGATTAAGTATTTCCCTAAAAGATATCTCGATTTAAGGGAAAGACAATCACTTAAGAATATTTACCATAACGATATTGCCCTTACAGTAGGGCAAATTGTTTCTGTGCCACAAACGCATTATCACTCAAAAAAGTCTTTTATAAAAGTTTATTGCGAGCAGGAAGGATTGCCTTTTACAGCGATTTGGTTTAATCAACCGTACGTTTTATCAAAATTAAAACCGGGGCAAGAGTATTTGTTTTACGGTCGTGTTCAAAAAAAATTTGGTGAAATTTCTATCGTTAATCCTTCTTTTGAAACGCTTGATAAAAACTACAGGCTTAAAGGAATTGTGCCACAATACGTCGCTAAAGGGGCACTTACGCAAAAAGTTTTACGTGATGCCATAAGGTTATCTGTCAATATTGAAAAGCCTGTTTCTATTATTCCTGAACCTTTGCAAAAAAAATATAATCTTAAAAACCTGTATTTTTCTTATGTCAATGCACATAACCCTAATACGTTTGATGATTACGCTGAAGCTTGTGAGCGAATTGCTATTGAAGAATATTTTTCACTAATTTCAGCATTTAAATTTATTAAAGGCAGTAAAGAGCAGGTAAGGATAAATAATTATAATGTTTCTAAGCAAAAGTTAGATAATTTTATTAAGGAATTTCCTTTCGATTTTACTGACGGTCAAAATAATGCTATCAATGAAATTTATTCCGATTTAACAAGTTGTTCGGTAATGAATAGGTTATTGCAAGGCGACGTCGGTAGTGGTAAAACTGCAGTTAGTTTATGCGCTGTTTACGTTGCAATAGAGAGTGGATTTCAAGCTACAATTTTAGCTCCTACTGAAGTTTTAGCAAAACAAAATTTTGAGGTTGCAAAAAAATATCTTAAAAATAGAAACGTTTCTTTACTTGTCGGTTCCATGTCCGTTAAGGAAAAAAACGCTGTAAAAAAAGCGCTTAAGGCTGGTGAGATTGACGTACTTGTTGGCACGCACGCTGTTTTAGAAAGTTCGGTTGAATTCAAAAATTTATCATTATGCGTGTGTGATGAGCAACAGCGTTTTGGTGTTGCGCAACGTAGTGCTTTAATAAATAAAGGGAATATCCCTGACGTACTTGTTATGAGCGCTACGCCTATTCCAAGGACGATTTCTCTTATCTTTTTTGGCGACCTTGATATTTCAACAATTTATGATAAACCAAAAGATAGATTGCCTGTTCAAACTAATATCGTCGGGCGTGAAAAAATTGACGATATGTTAAAGTATATTGAAAAAGAAGTTCATCAAGGTAAACAAATTTATTTCGTTTGTCCTAAAATTGAGGGAGATGAAGAAGGCGAAATTATGAGTGTTACTGAACTTTATAATTCATTACGTGAGAAGTTGCCGACCGTTAGATTTGGTCTTTTACATGGAAAAATGAAAGAAGTTGAAAAGACTGAAATAATGACTAATTTTAAAAATGGTCAAATAGATGCGCTTGTTTCAACGACGGTAATTGAGGTTGGTATCGACGTCAAAAATGCGTCCATTATGGTTATTTACAATGCCGAAAGGTTTGGGCTTTCACAGTTGCATCAGTTGCGTGGTCGGGTAGGCAGGTCTGATATTAAAAGTTACTGCTTTTTATTATCTGAAAGCAATTCTGATAGCGCTATTGAACGGCTTAACGTATTAAGAAAAAATATCGACGGATTTAAAATTTCAGAATACGACTATCAAATGCGTGGTGGTGGAGACTTTTTAGGTCTTAAACAAAGTGGAAAACTTATGTCTGACCTAGGTTTTTTAAAGTATTCTGCCGGAGCAATATTTACTGCAAAAAAAATATCCGACGATTTTTTTTCAGGTGGATATGATATCGAAACTATTAAAAACGTTGCAATTTCAAAATATAACAAATTGAAAGAAATTTCTATGAATTAAAAAAAAGACCTTTTCGGTCTTTTTTTGTTTATAAAATATTAACTATTGTTTCATCAACAGTTTTGCCTGAAATATAATCTTCAGCAAGTTTTTTAAATGTTTCTTCACAATCGTTAAAGTTAACGTTTTGGATAGGCAATTTTGAAAGGTCGATTGCTTTATTTGCAATTAAATTTATGCTTGCTTCCGTACTGCCAAAACCAGTATTTATAAAGAACAATTTAATTTCCTTTTTTACGGCTGGGGCAAAAGTTACTATATTACTTCCTTTGCCGATTGCGCTTATAGCGATTTGCGCGTTATATCCTGCAAGTGAAAATGCGTGGTTTAAAGGAATATTTGAGTCCTGATTATAAATGATGTGTGGAGCAAGTCTACCACCAGTTATTTCGGAAACTTCTTTAACAAGGTCGCTATCTTTAGAAATCGAGTAATAAATGCCACATTCTTTAGCAAGATTAACCTTTGTATTATCATTATCAATAATTACAGGAATTGACTGATAATATTTAAGGATTTGAGCCATAATAATACCAAAGTTATCAGCACCTAAAATTACAACGTGTTCGCCCTTTTGGATATTGAGCTTATCTATAATATTTAATGCAAGAGCAACAGTTTCAATAAATAATGCTTCGGTATCAGAAATATTTTCAGGAATAGCGTATACGTCGGAAAGTTTAGCGTCAACAAATTCTCTTAAAAAACCGTCATAATCTTCACCGGCAACTAATAAATGGGAACAAGCCTTTTTATCGTTTGATTTACAATAAAAACACTCTTTGCAAGGTCTATAAGGGTTGATATATAGTCTATCACCTTTACAAATAGGGGATAAACTATCAACAGCAAAATCATTTACTGCTATGCCGATACCTGACGAGCCAAGAACGTATCCAGTAGGCTCATATTCCCCCGTATAGCGAAGAATATCCGAAATGCCTATAAGACTTTTGGTTATTTTAATTTTTATGGTTTCTTCAGTATTAGAATTCAATTCATTTTCAGATAGAACGATATC
>JAZNVV010000053.1:0-4600 GCA_045593005.1 Christensenellaceae bacterium
AGAAGCTTGGGTTTTACCACAACTGATACAACTGCAAACTTTATATTTGAAAAGTCGGATAAAATATGTGGTAAAGATTTATACCTTAAACTTAAAGAAGACGGCATTTTGGTTAGACATTTTGCTAACGATAGAATTTCCGATTATATAAGAATTACAGTCGGCAGTAAAAAAGAGATGCAAAAGTTTATTAACGCCGTTAAATACATTTTGGAGAATTAAAATGAGAAGGTCTGAAATTATCAGAAAAACTAACGAAACGGATATTACGCTTAAAATTGACCTTGACGGAAAAGGCAAAAATGACGTAAATTCGGGCTGTGGTTTTTTAGATCATATGCTTACTCTTTTTGCAAAGCACGGTAGATTTAACCTTATGGTTAACTGCGTTGGTGATAAAGAGGTTGATTTCCATCATACGACGGAAGATATAGGGATTTGTCTTGGACAAGCTTTTAAAAACGCGCTTGGCGATAAAAAGGGCATTGTTAGATACGGCGATATTATTTTACCTATGGATGAAACGCTTATTTTATCTGCTGTTGACGTTTCTGGTAGAAGTTTTTTAAATTTAGAACTTGATATCCCTGCTGAAAAAGTGGGTGATTTCGATACCGAACTTTGTGAAGAATTTTTTAGAGCTTTTGTTTTTAACGCCGGTATTACCTTGCACGTTAGTCAACTTGCAGGTAAAAATTCGCACCACGTAATAGAGGCAACTTTTAAAGCTGTGGCAAGAGTGCTAAAAAACGCCGTTGCAATCGACCCTTCGCTTGCAGGTGAAATACCGTCTTCAAAAGGAGTCCTTTAATGATTGTTATCGTTGATTATGGCGTTGGAAATTTGTTTTCACTTACAAGTTCGTTTAAGGCAATCGGTGTTGACGTGGTTGTTAGTGGGGACAAAGAAGTTATACGTAGCGCTGATAAAATTTTATTGCCTGGAGTAGGTGCTTTTGCCGACGCAAGCAATAAATTATTTTCGTCAGGTCTTGCCGACGTTATCATTGAGCAAGTAAATAAAGGAAAGCCCCTTTTAGGTATTTGTCTTGGAATGCAACTTTTATTCGATAAGAGCTATGAATTTGGTGAATATAAAGGTTTGGGACTAATAAAAGGCGAAATAAAACCTATTGCAGAAGTTGTTTCGGCAGAATATAAAGTTCCACATATCGGTTGGAACGCTCTTAAATTTGTTGGTGAAAAGAACAAACTTTACAAATACGTGCAAGAGGGTGATTACGTTTATTTTGTACACTCATATTACGGCGCTAATTGTGATGAAAGCGTTATCGCAACAACCGAATACGGTGCTACAATTACGGCATCCGTTGCAAAAAATAACGTTTACGGCTGTCAATTCCACCCAGAAAAGAGTGGCAAAGTCGGTTTAAGCATATTAAAAGCATTTTCCGAAATGGAGTAAAAAATGAAAATTTTTCCAGCGATTGATTTATATGACGGCAAAGCCGTTAGATTATATAAAGGCAATTACAATGAAATGACTGTTTACAGCGACAACCCTTTTGAAATTGCTTTAGATTTTGCTAAAAATAACGCAAAATATATTCATTTAGTTGATTTAGAAGGCGCAAAAACAGGTGGAACGCCTAATATTGAAGTGGTTAAGAAGATAATTTCAGCAACTGATGCTTTCGTTGAAGTGGGTGGGGGCGTACGCAGTATGGAAGTTATCGAAAGTTACGTAAAAGCAGGTGTTGACCGTGTGATTTTAGGAACGGCAGCCGTTAACGATAGAGATTTTTTGATAAATGCTGTAAAATCGTATGGTGATAAGATTGCCGTCGGTGTAGACATTAAAGACGGATACGTAGCCATTAAAGGTTGGACGGAAAAATCTTCTTTTGAAGCCTTTTCATTTTGCCGTGATTTGCAAAAATTAGGTGTTACGACAATAATTTGCACGGATATTTCTAAAGATGGCGCTATGCAAGGAACAAATCACGATTTATACTCTAAATTAAGCAAAGAATTAAATATTAATTTAATAGCGTCAGGTGGTGTTTCTTCGATAGAGGACGTCAAAAAGTTAGCAAAACTTGGCATTTACGGCGCAATAATAGGAAAGGCTTATTATACGAAAGCGATTTCAATTAAAGAAGCCGTAGAGGTGGCAAAATGATTTCAAAAAGAATTATTCCATGCCTTGACGTACGTGATGGTATTGTGGTAAAAGGCGTAAATTTTAATGGCGTTACTAATATATCTTCACCTATTGAACTTGGCAAGTATTATAGTGAAAATGGTGCTGACGAACTTGTTTTTTACGATATAACGGCATCAAACGAAGGTAGAAAAATTTTCACCGATATATTAAAAGAAGTTGCAAGCAATATTTTTATTCCACTCACAGTTGGTGGTGGCATAAATACGGTTGATGATTTTGATAGAGTGCTTAAATGTGGCGCAGATAAAGTGAGCGTTAATTCTGGCGCAATAAAAAACCCGAATCTTATTTTGGAGGCTGCTAAACTTTACGGTAGTCAATGTGTAGTTATATCGGCTGACGTAAAGAGGGTAAACGGTAAATTCACCGTATTTGCAAAAGGTGGACGTGAAAATACGGGGCTTGACGCAATAGAATGGATAAAAAGATGCACCGATAACGGCGCAGGAGAAGTAGTTCTAAATTCTATTGATACCGACGGTGTAAAGGCTGGCTTTGATATAGAAATGTTAAAGGCTGTTTGCGACGTAGTAAACGTACCGATAATAGCGTCGGGTGGCGCAGGAAAGGCGCAAGATTTTATTGATTTATTCAAAAAACTTCCTAAAGTAGACGCAGGTCTTGCCGCATCAATTTTTCACTTTGGCGAAGTTAAAATAAACGACTTAAAACAACAGTTAAAGGCTAACGATATTAACGTTAGATTATAGGTAGAATTATGATAGAAATTTCAAAACTTAAATTTGACAAAAACGGACTTATTCCAGCAGTAGTAGTAGATAGCGTAAGTAAAAAAGTTTTGACGCTTGCATATATGAACGAAGAAAGTCTTAAAATAACAATGGAAAAGAAATTGACTTGTTTTTATAGTAGGTCAAGAAAAGAACTTTGGCTTAAAGGTGAAACAAGTGGCAATTATCAACACGTTGTTTCAATAACGGCAGATTGCGATTACGACGCCCTTGTCGTTGTCGTTGAACCGGACGGCCCTGCTTGTCATACCGGCGAGATGAGTTGTTTTTATAACGAAGTATGGCAAAACGAAGATTTGCACGAATTTTCTTTGCAAGGTCTTGCAAGTTTGTTGCAGGGCAGAAAAAATGATAAGCCACAAGGTTCGTATACGACATATCTTTTTGAAAAGGGTATTGATAAAATATTAAAGAAAGTTGGCGAAGAATGTACCGAAGTTATAATCGCAGGCAAGGCTGACGATAAAAAGGAAACGATTTACGAAATTGCAGATTTAGCCTATCACGTAATGGTGCTTATGACTGAAATGGGTATTTCTATAGAAGACGTACATAAAGAACTTGCGTCACGTCACGTTATTGACAAGAAGGTAAAACAGGAGAAGATGACCAAATGATTTTGGCAGACTATCACGTTCACACAAATTTTTGCGACGGCAAAAACACTCCTGAACAAATGGTTTTATCTGCAATAGATAAGGGCTTGCAACAAGTTGGGCTATTAGCGCATTCTTACGTTCCGTTTGATAAAGAGGGTACGCTTTTGCCTGAAAGGGTAGATGAATTTATTAAAACCGTCAATTCTTTAAGTGAAAAATATCGTTCTAAAATATTAGTTTTATGTGGTATAGAACTTGATGCGAGTTCCGACTACGTTTCAGGTTTTGATTACGTTATAGGCTCAACGCACTACTGGTCAGTCAACGGTAAAAATTTACCTATTGACCTTTCGGAAGAATTATTTGTTGAAACTGTTATAAAAGAGTTTGACGGCGATTTTTTACTTGCTGTTGAAAGTTATTTTGAAAGTGAAAAACAGGTTATTGCTAAAACAAATGCAGACATTATCGGACATTTTGATATAATTGCAAAATATAACAAAAATAACAAATATTTCGACGAAGATCACCCACGCTACGTAAAAGCATATAAAAGCGCTATTGACGACCTAATTAAATATAATAAACCGTTTGAAGTTAATACAGGCAGTATTTTTAGGGGTAGGAGAAACGAGCCTTTTCCATCACTTAAAATTATTGATTATATCAAAAAATCTGGTGGTAAATTAGTTTTATCAAGCGACGCGCATACGGCTGATGGAGTTGCTTTTCAATTTGATAAATGGAAGGATTTTTTATAAAGCATTATTATGTGTTTTTTTAAGAAAAAAAGAAAAATTGTTGATGCAATAATCATCAGTTATAATGAAGGGATTTCGGACGGCGACGCCCTTACTAATTTAGCGTCGGGGCATATGATAAGTGGTTTTGACGGTATGGTTCACGCAAGTTTACTAAACGAAAGTCAAGGTCCGACGGTTACTTTTCAACTTTGTTACGACGACGGCTCTATTAAAAACGTTACCGTCGATTATGGTGGTATAGAATATCGTTTTTATATAAATTACGTAAAATAAAAAAGCACCCAAACGGGTGCTTTTT
>JAZNVV010000054.1:0-2579 GCA_045593005.1 Christensenellaceae bacterium
CCATTAATATAATCAGCAACTGCTTTACCAGCAATTTCAGCTTCATCACAAGCAAAGTCTACAAGGTCGTGCACGTGTAATACGTTTCCACAAGCAAATATACCGTCAATATCAGTTTCTCTTTGCTGGTTAACAACTGCTCCTTTTGTCCTTGGACTTATAGAAATTTTAGCATTTTTAGTAAGTTCATTTTCAGGAATAAGCCCAACAGAAAACAAAATAGTATCGCAATCAAAATGAATTTCCGTTCCAGGAATAGGTTTTTTTGTAGCAACGTCAACTTTAGCAATCGTACAACCCGTAACCCTTTGTTTACCTTGAATATCAACTATTGTATGGCTTAAATAGAGTGGAATATTAAAGTCGTCAAGACATTGAACAATATTTCTCTTTAACCCACTTGAAAAAGGCATGATTTCAGCAACGGCGTGGACTTTTGCTCCTTCAAGCGTCATACGTCTTGCCATAATAAGCCCTATATCGCCAGAACCTAAAATTACAACGTTTTTACCTGGCAAATAACCTTCTATATTGACGTAACGTTGCGCCGTACCAGCCGAATATATACCAGCAGGACGTGTGCCTGGAATATTTAAGGCACCTTTACTTCTTTCACGGCAACCCATTGCTAAAACTATTGCTTTAGGGTTAAGAGTGAATACACCATATTCACTATTCATAGCAGTAACAGTTTTATCTTTTCCGATTTCTAATACCATGGTGGAAAGCATAACGTCGATATCGCGTTCCTTAACCTGATTAGAAAACTTTTCGGCGTATTCAGGACCGGTTAGGTTTTCCTTAAACCTTGATAAACCAAAACCGTTGTGAACGCATTGATTTAACACGCCACCAACTTTTGTATCTCTTTCAATAATTAAAATATCTCTAACACCAGAATCATATGCTTTTACAGCAGCAGCCATACCGGCTGGACCAGCGCCAACAACGACTAATTGATAATTCTTCATTTTTGCCACCTATTTTGTCCTTCCGATATTAATATTTGAGCCTTTCCCACTCTTTGTTACTTCTTCGTAAGGTATGCCCATTTCTTTAGAAAGAATAGAAACTATAACAGGCTGACAGAAACCACCTTGACATCTGCCCATACCTGCCCTTGTTCTACGCTTTACGCCGTCAACTGTCGTCGCTTTTGGATTTTCTCTTATCGCTGTTAATATTTCACCTAAAGTAACCGTTTCACAACGACAAATAATTTTACCATAATCTGGGTTTTCTTTAATTAAAGCATTTTTTTCTTCTAAAGACAAGTTTTTGAAAAAATAATTAGGCTTTCTAATAGGATTAAAGTTATTGTTAATTGTTAAACCAAGTGATTTTGCAGTTTCTTGCGCGACAAAAGCACCTATTGCAGGCGCTGAAGTTAGCCCAGGTGATTCAATGCCGGCAACGTTAAAAAACTTATCGTTAACGGCGCTTTTTTCAATAATAAAATCATGCCTATCAGAATATGCACGAACACCTGCAAAGGAAGTAATTGCATTAAACACGGGAGCATTTTTACACATTTTATTTACGCCGTCAATTATTTTTGAAAAGCCGTCAAATGTTGTGGAAACGTTTTCCCTATCCTCTTGTTCGATTGCCGTCGGTCCTAAAATAACGTTGTTATCAACGGTTGGAGAAACTAAAATACCCTTACCCAACTTTGTAGGACAAAAGAATAAGGTGTGTTTAACAAAATCACCACTTTCTTTATCTAATAAAATATATTCGCCTTTTCTAGCACCTATTTTAAACGAAGTATCGCCTATCATATTTGCAATCTTATCTGAATATAAGCCAGCAGCGTTAATTATAAATTTAGCCTCAACCGTCCTACCGTCTTTTGCCGTTACAATAAACTTTTCATCTATATATTCAATTTTAACAACCTCAAATTCAAGCAAAAGATTTGCGCCATTATCCATAGCGTTGCCGATTGAAGTAATAGTAAGTTCATATGGACAAACGATACCTGCCGTCGTAGCGTATAAAGCACCAACAGCCTCGTCTGAAATATTAGGCTCAATTTCTAAAAGTTCGGCTTTATCGATAATTCTTAACCCCTTAACGCCATTTTTTACACCTCTATCATACAATTCGTTTAGGGTTTTTATTTCTTCATTAGAAAAAGCAACTACAAGTGAACCATTATTTTTGTATTTAACACCAAGTTCGCTACAAATAGATGGCAATATTGATGCGCCTAGAACGTTAAATTTAGCCTTTAAAGTGCCTTCTTTAGCATCAAATCCAGCGTGAGAAATACCGGAGTTTGCTCTACTTGCACCCTTTGCTACGTCCTCTTCTTTTTCAAGCAAGCATATTTTTGCGTTATAACGTGAAAGTTCTCTTAAAATCATTCCACCAACGACACCACCACCGATAACTATAATATCGTACATAATACCTCCATTTAAAATTTAATAAGAAAAAAGAGATGAAAACTAAAGATATTATCACGCCTTTAATTACATCTCCAAATCTCATATAAATATTAAATTACAATGTAATTGCATAACTTTTCTTTAATAATGTCAACAAAAATAATAATTATAAATAAATTATCTAAT
>JAZNVV010000055.1:0-10082 GCA_045593005.1 Christensenellaceae bacterium
AAAACACTCTACTTAAACGTAGAGTGTTATTTTAGCAAAATACGCCCAGCAGTACGTTAAAACACCCCAAAAGTTAACTTTTTTAAAAGAACCATTTCGCAACGGGTGCTTTTTAATAAATTTTAATTACTATGAGATAAATGAAAATAGTAGTCTTAAGCCAGCTGCTCTGATAGCTTCATCCAACAAGAAGAGTATTGCTACAGATGACAATAATCCTATTGTTAACCCAAACGTAAGGACTATTAGTATCTCGCTTATCTTCATCTTTAATATCGCACGCCTAGACATCCCTGACAAATTGTAAAGTTCAAATTCTTTTCGCCTAAATCTATAACTTTCTGCCAAGTTATCTATTAGCCCTATTACAGCAAATAATAAAACTATAGATAATATTATATAAGCGCCGTTTGCATAAATTTCCGCTAATGCTACTCTACTCTTAAATACGTCACTAATCGGTATTATCGTTGCTAGTTCCAATGCAAGATTTTCAGAAAGCATTTGGCGTAGTTCGGTTACACTAATTTCCTCTTTGCCGTCTACTATCATTATGCTGTAATCTATGCCAAAATTCAAAGAGTCAAACAACAGTATGTTTACTACCGTGTCTGCTATGTCTTTTACTTTTAAATTTATTACCTTTTCGTCTATTTTGACATTAAGTTCTTCTCCTATCTCTATCTTGAATCGGTCAGCATAACCCTTTGATATTATCGCCTCATTACCTTTAGGTAAATTTTCTATATCCATGTACTCTTTTAAAACATCTGGGGATGATATCGATGCTATTTGTAAAATATTATCTTCGTCAAGTTTACACATATCAAAGTATAATTTATTTACCGATTCTACACCATCAAGTGCTTGTAAGTTTTCATAACACGAACTCGTGGCGTTAATTATCGCAAAATTGCCGTTTAGATAGTTCTTGTTTTTGTCTATTGCTTTCGTCGCACCAAAAATCGACACTAACATTGTCACAATTATTGCTACAAGCAACGTCCATAATCGACACGTATTTAATAAAACTTTTACTTTCTTTACGTTCTTTACAGCATACCTAAACGATATCGACGTTTTTATTTTGCAGTTTCTATTTAATATCACGTTAAGTTTTTTCATGCAATACTTAAATAGTATCGGTACAAACAGGAATAAAAACAATGCAAAAAATAGTATCGCAAGTATTGATATTATTATTTTATATTTCGTCGTTATTACAAATAACGTTATTATCAATAGCACCGTTATTATTAGAGCTATTAGTGGTAAGTTTATTTTCTTTTCCTTTAACTTTTCTTTGCCAGTTATTGCTACGAACGCTGTCACCGTAAGCAACGATGATATTAATGTTATTCCCAACCCACTAAATATTGATATTATCGATACGTGTGGCATTACGTACTTATACCCTATCAGCAAAACCATCACGTTCAATAACGGTTTTATCATCGCTACGCCTATTATCGCACCTATCATCCAATATATAGCTATTTCAACGTACTGCAACAAATTTAATCGCCATCGCTTTGCGCCAGCTATCTTGAATAATTCGTTTTCTTCCGTACGCTGTGTCGATATTATGTATAAACAACAAAATACCACAGCTACACTCAATCCTACCGATAATAATATTAATATATCTATTACTATTTCAAGCGAATCCATTGCCGATAGACTTGAAATTATGCCTGTTACTTCATCAAAAGTCTTATCTCTAAAGTCTACGTTTTCTTTTAATAAAACTATCGCGTCACTAACGCTTACTCCTTCTGATAAGTCGACGTAAACGGTACTACACGGCTTAAAACTTTCACCAAGCGACGACACAAATAACGAGTCTTTTGCAAGTATACGCATAACACCAGTAATGTCAACCATTACATCGTATGAAGAAAAATATGGCGTTTCCGATATTCCTTCAATCGTGTACTTTTTATCGTGTCCAAGTACGTTTACTACAAATTGATCACCTAACTTTAAGTTTTCCGTTTCTGCAAACTCACGCGATATAAAAGCCACTTCTTCTTTGGTAGACTTTGCAACGCTCCCGTATTCGGAAAACGCCACGTTAAATACGTTGCCTATTTTTTCAAATTCCGTCGCTACGCCAAATACCGTCTTTTGCTCTTCGCCTTTAAAAAGTGGTAGCTCGAAAATCCCAGATACCTTGCCTTTATCTCCTAAAATCTCTTCAACTTTTTCGGTGAACAAAAACCGTGATGTTGATTCCGAATTAAGCGTTATAGTAAAATCTGCATTTCCATATTTTGCTTGCTGGGAAAAGGTGTTCTCTTCGTGCATGTATTCCCTAACCGTTAAAGTGCAACACGTAACTATTACGGCTAAAGCAAGCGTTAAAATTAATATAGCAGGTTGCAATGGCCGTTTTTTTATGCTACGAAATAAATGCTTAAAAAACAGTTTCATTAAACTATTTTACCGTCCTTTATCCTTATGATTCTATCACCGTAAGACGCAACCTTTTCACTATGTGTTACTTGAATAATAGTCGTTTTATATTTTTTGTTTACTCTTTTTAAAAAGCACGCCACTATTTCTTCCATCTCGCTGTCTAAGGCACCCGTGGGCTCGTCCAAAATAATTGTATTAGGTTGGTATGCGAGCGCACGAAGAATTGCGACACGTTGACACTGTCCCCCCGATAGTTGATCGGGATATTTATCCATTATTTCATCTAACTTAAAGGCAGAAATTATTTCTTCAATATATTTATCCGTTTCTTTGGAATTCTTTTTTCCTAAACTAACGGGCAAATACACGTTCTCTTTTGCCGTAAGTGTAGAAATCAACTTAAAAGACTGAAAAACAAATCCCATTGACGTGCATCTTTTTTCACTAATCTGTTTTTCTGTCAACGAAGAAATTTCTACGTCATCCCAAAAAACTTGACCACTATCGGCAGATAAAAAACCACCTATAATGTTTATAAGTGTACTTTTACCACTACCACTTTCGCCCATAATTGAAACAAATTCCCCGTCGTTAACAGTAAAATCAATGCCTTTTAGGACTTTTTCTAAATTATAACTTTTTTCAATACTACTAACTCTAATCATTTTATACCTCGTAGAAAAACGCAGGACATAAACCTTTTAAATAACTTGTTAAAATTGCAAAGAAATTATCGTTTGAAACAGCTTGCCTTACTTCGTCAAAAGTATAACTGTCGAGCGAATTCAAATAATCAGTATAACTATTGCCGTATTCGTTTTTCGCCACAATATTATACTCGTCGTTTTTAAGTTCAAAATCGAAAGTCCCAGACAATAGTGCCCACTGTGTATCGTCTAAATTTGCGAAAACACTCGCTAAATAATCATTTTTATTGCCATTTCGCAGATTTTCCACGTCTTCAAGTGTCAAACTTTCTTGCACGGAAGTTATAAACGCAACTACATTTGGCATTTTTACCGATAATAAGGCAAGGTCGCCATTTTCTTGCATATTTGCAAAAACCTTTTTCCTAATTATTGAGGTGGAGAAAAACGGCTTTAATAACGACAAAGACAGTTCCCAACCGTCCTTTGTTATGTTTATACCACTAAAATCAGGATATTTTAAAAACTGCAATATCTCTTGATTAGTAAAAGACGCTAAAAACGAATTATCAAACGCCCCTCCATAAAAAAGTTCTGAAATAAAGCAAATCATCTCGCTAAACGGAATAAAGTTTTCAATTTTTATTTCCTCTTGTAATATCCTTTTATTATCTGCCATCTCTTGGGCAGAAACAAGTAGATGTTGCCAACCTCGATCTTCGTAATCAGCCATATATGCTTGATATTTATAATCAAAATAGTAATTTGCAACGTTGAATAATATAATAGCCGTCTTATCACTACCAAAAGTTGCAGTTATAGCCGAATAAAAACTTTTTAGCTTTTTAGCGTCGTTTACAAAATTATCACCGACAAGTCCCACCATTGCGCTCGCATAACTTTCTTCGTTTTCATTAATAAGTTCAAGTATTGTTAAATAGCTATCTTCAGAAACGCCGACGTCTTCCACAATGTCTTGCACGTCAATGGCAATGTCTTCCCACTTGGTTGCCATTGCACTAGGCACATTGCCGGAAAACGCCTTGTCTAAAATTTTAGAAAAGAAATTTTTAAACGTCAAGGTCGCAAAAGATTTGGTTGTAAGTGAATACTCGACTTTTTCTTCTTTTTCAATAACAATACCCGTTCGAACAGGCTCTTTATATCTTTTACATGCGCAAAAATTGAATACACTACCGAACAATAACGTACTCACTAATAAAATAAAAAGTATTTTTTTTGCACTAAGATTTTTTACTTTCATATTAATAATTTTATCATAATCTATTATAAAAAACAAGATTTTATAATTGCGATAACTAACTTCGGCTATTTTAAAATAAAAATACCCCCAAATAATTTGGGGGTATTTTATTAGTTAATTATGCGATTGATTCAAAACCAGATAATTCTACGCCTTTTTCTGCATAGAAAGATTGCTCAATCGTATTAAGATTATCGGCATCAGAAATAAAGTATTCAACCTCTAAAGTAAGATCCGTATAATCCATATTGCCGTTAACGTTATCGCTAAACGCTACGAAATAACCTGGGTTATCCGAAGAATCGGTTATAGTACCACTTATAACACATACTTCTGAACCTGCAAATCCGTAAAGAATAAGGTTGTAGCCGTTAAGGTCAATTGTATAACCGTTAAGCACAAGATAGAGTGAGTCAGCGTAAATAAATACGTCTTGAGTTAAAGTCCAATCACCATTTAACTGAACAACTGCGTTACAAATCTTTTCACAATGACTGCAAACGCCCCAAGGAGTGTGTATAGACAACGCTTCTATTTCATCTAGACCATCATTGCTAATATACGAACCTAATTCAGCTGGATACATACCGTAACTGTGATCGCCTTCTTTTGAACTCATAATTTTTCCACACGAGTAGCAAGCGTTTACAATTTCACCTTCAGTACAGCAAGGGCCACTAACTTCTATTCCACTAGTGTGCGCTTCATTAACGTCTTCATCAATTAAAACGCCTCCTTCGTAATAGTACGAATATCTCAAACAATTACTATAATCGTAAAAATAAACTCTAGTGGATGGAGTTTGATCGGTGTAATGACGGTATTCATAATCAACGGTGTCATTGTTAGTAACTTCTACATGAAGGTCTTTTAAATATATGATGTTATTAGAGTCTGCATATATATAATACCATGCGTTGCGTATTTCGCCCTCAATATATTCGCCAACGAGTTCAGTTGCGAATTGACAAGACAACGTGCCAACAGAAACATATTTTTCCTCTACTTCGCCGTCAAGATTATAGTAATAACTAATAGTTGCAGAATTATCAGTATTAGACACATTGTATGTAACATGCGACACATGGTTACAAAGAGGACAAGCCACCGTCTCAACCCAAGCAGTTGCGTTAGAGAAATGATTTGCGCCCAACAAAGCAGTTAAATCGCTAATTACGTTTGTAGGAACTTCATTGATGTTATTGTAAGCACTTTGATAATCGTGGCCTTTAACATGCTTGTAGATCTCTACTTTTTGCGTAGGATATCCATTTCCTTCTACGAATTCGCAAACAATGTACTCATGCTTACGACACTCGCCGTCCACTTGGCTGTACCAACTATATTCGACTTTCTCTAATAAACAATGTGAACATACATAAGTTGTTTTATGTGCACTAGTAATAGCAGTTACTCCGTTTACTAAACTTTGAATTTCAGCAAGCGTTACTTCACTATACTCATTCTCGGAAAATTGATGGCAATAATCTTCAGACACTATGTACCCATTTTTACAGCCTACACACTCGTCAATGCAATAAATTGACTCACCACATATAGTAGTAAGAGTTTGCTCGTTAACAGGTACGTTATAATGGTCGTTTGTAACGAAAGATTTTTTAAAATCGCAGTTCGCACAAGTTTTAGTAACTAAAATACCATCACTACAACGACTACCAATAAGTTTACCTGAATAGCTAATATCGTGGTGTGTGTCACTAGCAAATTCGCCCGTTTTTGTATTATAGTAAGTTGAAATAGTAAATGGAATTGCCATGTTGCCATGATCACCATAACTTGTAGTTACTTCAAAAGTGGTATAATATTGATAAATAATTTCTACCCAGTCGCCACAATCTTCATATACCAATAACGAACCAAATTGTGGTAAACCGTTTTTAGCAGGAACCTTTGCTATGCCATATTCAAAATAATCATTATGCTCTTCACGGTAAGCTAAAGTGATATATTCTATTTCACCAGTCTTTTCATAGGTGTAAGAATAGCCACTATAAGAGTCTTCAAAACTTAACCCTGCAAGTTTTGAAACGTCTTGAGCGATATCTTCAAATTTTTCACCGTCAACTACTTTATTGCTATTATAATCAATAGTAACTTCAAAGTTGAAATCTGCGTAAGACGTAGAGTAAACAGGTTGGTCGCCTTCGCTAAATTCATTGTTCTTATACTGTTCGCTTATAAAGAATTTATCGCAATCGATACCAACGATAACTTGTTGTACCTTGCCTTCATCCTTAACCATAGTATAAGTTAATTCGCCGTCAACAATAATTGTTTCACCTGGTAAATAATCGCTAATGTTATTACCTGTTACATTTACGTCAAGGTTCGCAACGGTAGTTTCGTCTTCAACGGTTACGGCTGAAATCAATTCAACAAGGATACCCCTTTGTTTTCCGTCAACAAATGGTGCAATATCTAAAATTAATTTTTTTGTATTTTCGTCAATGCGTTCTAATACAATTTCTACCGTTACAGCAGTATCCATAATGGTAAGGTCAAATAACGCAGTGAAGCTATTTTCGTCTTTTACTAAATCAACGATTGCGAGAGTTTCGCCACCAAATACAACTTCAGCATTAACCACGCCGTTTTCGTCAGTCGAAACTACAACTTTACCTATTTCAGATTCTGCTTGCTCAATAATGATACTTGCCGAACCGTCAACAGTATCTGCATTAATAGTAGCAGAGTAATCCATTACTATAACTTCTGCATTACCGGCAACAAGTTTATTTAAATCGTCCCACTCAAGATCTAAAATAATATCTGCTAAAATTTGATCTGCAGCTTTTATGATTGCTGAAAGCGTATGTTCGCCGTTTAAGGATAAATCGCCTGAATAAAGTATGTCTTCACCGTTAAATACGGTTACATTGTAAACATCATCAGTTGGATTGCTAACAACAACTAAAGTATAAGGTCCATAGCCAGCAACTACTTCGTAAATGCCCTCCGTTAAGTCGTAAGAAACTAAACCAACTTCTTCTACTTCAGCGTAAATAGTAGTAAGTTTGCCATTAGCATCAGTTACAAAGGCGATAGTAGAGGTTTCATCAATCATGCTTACAAGATTGTTCAGCATTGCAATTAAAGAAAGTGTTTCTTCTGTAACTTCGCCATCAACGTCTCCAAGCAATTCAGGTTTGTCTTCTACAAAATCATCACCAGGATTTGAAGTAGTTGGTCCGTTTTCAGCCATATAAGTTACAATCATATTAAATACATCATCAATAGTGAGTGTTTTTGCCATTTCTTCAACTTGCGCCAACATACTATTGAATTGTTCTCTTAATTGAACGTTAGTTACTTCGTCCTCACTGCTTTCACGAATAACGTCAAGAATAGTCATTGAATATCTGTCTTCAATCTCTTTTGCTAAATCAATTTCAACGCCACCTAATGCATAAATAGCGTTTTCTAATAACCCGATCGTGTAATCCACGTCAAAGTCATAGTTTTCTTCAAGCATAAGAGCGAAATTTGCAACTTCTTCAACAGTCATATCAGGTAATTCTTTAACAGTCGTCAATAATTGCTCAAAAGAGCCTTCGCCGTAAGCATTATCAATAAGGTCTGCTATAGATGCGCCGTCAATAGTTTCAATTAACTCTTTAAGCTCAGCAGTTGTTAAAGTGTAAACGAAATTGCCGTTTTCATCCTCGACTTTCTCGAATAATTCGTCGCCTAAAATTCCAACTATAGTGGCAAAATCAATATTTACTTCCAATTCTGCCTTGATTGATTCAAAGAAAGGTTCATATTCTCTAATTACACCGTCGGCAAACTTAAACGCCTCTATCATATCGATAACCACATCATTTGTGAATCCGACGCCGAAGATAGCCTGAAGGCTTTGCTGAATTAGATCATCAACGGTAAGATATGATAAAGAATCTCCGTCTTCACCATCAATCATTTCCACAAAAATTTCGCCTTCATTTAAATATAAACGGAATCCTGCAATAACGTAATAATCGTTAGGATTATAAGTTAATTCTTTAATATCAGTTGTGCCGTCGTATAAAACATTAGCCGAACCTATCTTAAACGCAATAGTACCTTTAGGTTCGCCATCCTTAACGTTAAGAATTGCTTCACATACGTCAATAACGTAGAATGTTTTAACTGCATCATACTTTGAATAGTCTGAAAGTTCTTCATAAACGGTAACGCCTGCGCCATCTTTAAGCGTCATTGAATAATTACCGTCACCGATTAATTGTTTAATAAGCGCATATACACTTTCTGATTCGATAGGTAAAGCGTCTATAACTTCAATATAAGTGTGGCCACAGTTGTCACAGATATAAGTTCTTTCACCAGTAGTTAATTGAGTAGGTAATAATGTTACTTCACAAATATAGTCGTGAGGTTTCTTTTCAGTTTTTACAACGTATGAATCGTTACAGCCATCTTCATTACAAACGTATTTGATTTGACCGTTTAAAGAACATGTTGATTCTACCACGTTTTCAACAACGTAAACGTGTTTTCTTATAATCGTTGTAATATCTTCAACAACTTCTGTAACGATATCGCTAGGAATTTCAACTTGCGTTTCTACATCTTTTGAAACTACTATTTTGTCAATAGTTGTTGACGCTTCACCTTCAATTTTTGTTTCAGTAGCATTGATAACCACTCTACCAACGGTTGCGTCTTCACTTGCGACGTTTACGGTTGTACCAGTTGCCTTATCTCCTACAACCATGTTACCGATTGCGCCTTTAATTTCAAGCTCTGTCTTTGCTTGCACTTCGATTTGATGAACGCTTGCAGTTTCAGAAACTTTTACTTCAGCATTTGCAGTATCGCTCTTTGCAGTTTCAGCGATTTCAACGCTCTTAACTTCACCTTGAACTTCTACTTTTGCAGGAGCTTTAATTTCAACTTTATCAATAGTTGCAGTGTCAGTAACTTTCACCTCAATTTCATTTGCTGAAACAGCGTTTTCGTTTACGGTTACCTTTGTAACAGCACCTGCAATATTAATCTTTGCCTTTGCGCCGACTGCAACGTCTTTGACTGTTGAATTCTTTGAAATATTAACTTTTGCACCACTTGCATTGTCGCCGATACTAATTTTAGCGAAAGAAGTTCCTTCGCCTGCATTTAAAGTACCGTTGCCCGATAAAGCAATGTCTCCAATTTCGGAATACTCTACTTCAATATTAGTCTTGGATTTAACAGTACCACTACCTAAACATTTTACGTTCGCAAAACGAATAGTTGAACTAGCCGCCTCCAACTCATATGCAACGTTCGATGCAAGTTCCGTACCAGTAAATTCAATATCGCCGTTAGGTACTGAAATATCTAAATTACCGTTAACGATTTTACCAGTATTAAATTTTACCAAACAATCAACAGCATCTGATGCAATTTTTAATGTATAGCCGTTAAGGTCAAGCGTTTTGTTAGCAAGGTCAAAACTAACTGCTTTGTTAAAAACAACTTGATTTGACGTACCACCAGTAGCCTCAACGTCTTTGCTTGATAGTTTATAGTCTTCACTTAAAACGTATAAAACTTTATCACTATCATCAAAAATACTGTCAATTACTGTTGAAGAATTGTTGCCACTATCATCTGATGAAGGATCTTTGTCGCCATCGCCTTTATCACAAGCAGAGCAAGACGTTAAAGAAAACGCAGAAACAATTACTAAAACAGCAATAAGCATCCATTTTAACTTCTTCATTTTAAATTCTCCTTATTTATTTTAAGCG
>JAZNVV010000056.1:0-4947 GCA_045593005.1 Christensenellaceae bacterium
AAAGTCCGACAAGACATAAGGTCGGATTTTTGATTTTTAATGTAAATAAACCATATAATTATAGAAAACAATTATTATAAGTATAACTTGACAAACAAATAGTTTTTATAATATTATTATATATAGTTATATATATGGAGCTTTTAATGAACATATTGCTTTCAAATGACGATGGAGTAAAATCACCTGGATTAAGATTACTTGCCAAACGTCTTTCTAAAAAACATAACGTTATAATTGTCGCGCCAAACGATAATAGATCGGGCGCATCAACGTCTTTAACCGTTAGAAAACCTATTACAATACAAGAAGAATTTTTTGATGACAATATTAAAACCTTTTCAACGACAGGTTCACCTGCTGATTGCGTCAAAATGGCGCATCACCTAATAAAAGATTTTAAAATTGACATGGTTGTTTCAGGTATAAATAACGGATACAATATCGGTACGGATATATATTATTCAGGAACGATGGGAGCAGCATTTCAGGGTGCAATTTTAGGATATAAATCTATAGCGTTTTCAATTTCATATAATAACAATTTTTTAAGTGAATACATAGAATTAGCCACGAAGATTATCGACGAAATATGTTGCCAGTCGCACGTTGTTTGGAACGTAAACTTCCCAGCAGTATCTCCTTTAGAAATTAAAGGAATTAAATACACGTCGGTAGGTGACGTATTATATTCTGATTATTATGAACCGTGTGGGGATAATTCCTATCAATTAAAAGGTGAATTATTATATAACCCAAACTGCGAAAACGATTGCGACGTAAACCTTATACGTGATGGATACGTTACGATTTCACCAGTATCTATGGACAGAACCGACCATTTTGTCTTAAACAAAAACATAGTATGAAAAAAATTATAGTAATAGGCGGTGGCCCTGCTGGGATTTTTGCATCAATTACTGCCTCAAACAACAATAATAAAGTTATTTTACTTGAAAAAAATGAAAAATTAGGTAAAAAACTTTTCATCACCGGAAAAGGGCGTTGTAATATAACTAATAATTCTTCTATAGAAAACGTTATGAATAACGTCGCAACAAACCCTAAATTTTTATATTCAGCATTAAATGCTTTTTCGCCACAAAATACAATAGATTTTTTTGAAAATAACGGATTAAAACTTAAAACGGAAAGAGGGAACAGGGTTTTTCCAAATAGCGACAAATCGAGCGACGTTATTAAATGCCTTCAAAAAGTTTTAACTAATAATTTAGTTGACGTTAGACTTAATACAAAGGTTGAAAATATTATTGTAGATAACGGCAAGGCAATAGGCGTAATAGCAAATAATAAAAAAATATTAGCTGACAGCGTAATTATCGCTACGGGTGGGATTTCATATCCGTTAACTGGGTCTACTGGCGACGGATATATGTTTTCAACACAAAACGGACATACTTTAATTAAACCAAAATCAGCGCTTTGTGGCATTGTAACAAGAAATCACGGGCTTTTTAATACAAATAATCTTTTGTTAAAAAACGTGATTTTATCTATCAAAAGCAAAAATAAAACACTTTATAGCGAGCTTGGCGAACTGACATTAACCGAATACGGCTTAACTGGTCCACTTGCATTAACTTGTTCGTCATATATAAATAAAAAAGATTTTTCCGATATAGATTTGGTAATAGATTTCAAGCCAGGATTAACAAGCGATAATTTAGAACAAAGAATTTTAAGAGATATTAAGAACTTTAAAAATATTACTTTATTTGAAGAAATGAAGAATTTAGTTCCAGTTTCAATAATTAACGCAATTTTATTACAAGGCGAACTAAATAAAACGAAATTAATATCCGAATTATCTGTTACTGAAAGAAAATCATTAGTTAATATCTTAAAGAATTTTTATATTAAGCCTGTTAAACTACGTCCTATTGATGAAGCAATTATAACGTCGGGTGGAATTTCCGTTAAGGAAATTGATCCTAAAACAATGGAAAGTAAACTTATAAAAAATCTTTTCTTTGCAGGGGAAGTTATTGACGTAGACGCCTTAACTGGTGGATACAATATACAAATTGCATTATCAACCGGATATATTGCAGGATTAAATGCATAGGAGAAATTATGAAAAAAATAGTTATCGCACTTGACGGTCCGTCAGGTAGTGGCAAAAGCACGATTGCAAAAATTTTATCAAACAAATTAAATATTTTATATTTAGATACAGGCGCAATGTATAGAGCGACTGCCTTAAAAGCATTAAAAATGAATATTGACACCTTTGACGAAAAAGGCGTTGATACCTTCATTAATGATATTGATATTGAAATTAAGTACGTTGACGGCGCACAACACACTTATCTTGACGGAGAAGACGTTTCTACAAAAATTCGTGAGCCACACGTTTCTATGGCTGCTTCAAACATATCAAGTCTAAAAAACGTCAGAATAAAAATGGTTGATATGCAACGTAAAATTGCAGGAAACATGTCTTGCGTGTTAGACGGACGTGATATCGGCTCATACGTTTTACCAAACGCAGACTATAAATTTTATATTACGGCATCTTCAAAGGTAAGAGCAACACGACGTCTTTTAGAACTAAAAGAAAAAGGCTTTGACGTTGATTTTGATAAATTACTATCTGAAATTGAACAGCGTGATTATAACGATATGAATAGGGAATTTTCACCGTTAAAACAAGCCGACGACGCAATATATATTGATACTTCAAATATGACAATTGATGAAGTTTTAAAAACCGTTATGGAGTATATAAAATAATGATTTTATTTTTAAGAAAGATTGTTACAGGTTTAGTTAAAGTATTGTTTCGCGTTAAAATACATAACAAAGAAAATATTCCTGCCGAGGGCGCTTTATTCGTTTGTAACCACTTAACTATGCTTGACCCTGTATTAATTTTAAATGGATGTAGTAAAGATATATATTTTCTTTCAAAGCAAGAGGCGACTAAAGGTTTATTTGGCAAAATGCTAATTAAAGCAGGCGCTTTACCAGTAGATAGAGCTAATCCATCTATGGAATCTTTAATTAAATGTATCAAAACACTTAAAGACGGTCATAAATTAGTATTATTTCCTGAAGGAACACGTAATAAAACGGGCACTACTGAAATTCAGCCGATAAAAGAAGGCGCTGCCGTCTTTGCAGTAAAAGCAAAAAGTAAAATTGTGCCTATAATTATCGCATCTAAACCAAAACTTTTCCGTAAAACACACGTTCTTATAGGTGAACCGTTTGAACTTTCCGACTATTATGGCGTTAAAATCACAGATGAAGTAACAAAAAACATGAATAATGACGTAAAGGAAAGTCTTGTTAAACTACAAGCAACTATTCCATCAGTTGTTTTTAAGCAAAAACAACTTAAAGGTTAATTATGGAAGTTTTAATAGGATCTAAAGCAGGTTTTTGTTTTGGAGTCAAAAGGGCAGTAGATACAGCCAAAAACAATGCTAATAAAAATATTTGTATTTTAGGGGAGTTAATTCACAATAAACAAGTAATAGATGAATTAACATCAATGGGTATTGAAACAATATCAGATATTTCACAAGCTAATGGAAGAACTACTATAATTAGAACCCACGGCGAAGCAAAAAAAATATTTGAACAGGCAAAAGATTTAAATATTGAAATTATCGACTGTACTTGTCCGTTTGTCAAAGAAATTCAAAATATTGTCGATAAATATTATAAGTTAGGTTATCAAATAGTAATAATAGGTCAAAAAAATCATCCGGAAATTATAGGCATAAACGGTTGGTGTGACAACACAGCCGTTATTACTGAAAATTTTGATGATATCTGCAAAATAAACGCTGAAAGATTATGTATAGTTGCGCAAACAACCTATTCTATTGAAAAATTTAACGATTTAAGAAAAAAAATTGACACTTTAATTGAAAAAAAAGTTGAAATTTTCAAAACAATTTGCTATACTACTAAAGAAAGACAAAACGAGACGGTTTTAATGGCAAAACAATGTGATGCTATTATTGTAATCGGTGGTGAAAACAGTAGCAATACTGATAAACTTTACGAATTATCAAAAAAGTATCAACAAAACGTTTTTAGATTAAGCAGTCCTGATTTGTTTAATAAAAAAATAATAAAAAATTTTAGGAAGGTAGGGATTGTCTTAGGTGCATCAACACCTATCGAACAAGCCCAAGAGGTCATTCAAAGAATGGAAGTTACAGAAGTTAACACAATCGAAACAGAAAACAAGGCTGTTGAAGCAGTCGAACCAAAAGTCGAAACAAAGGTTGAAAAGTACACAATGGACGAAGCTATGAAAAAGCTTGAAAAAAAGCCTGCTATTTTCAGAGTTGGTCAAATTTTAACCGTTAAAATTTCATCTGCAAACGACGACGGTCTTGCAGTTTATATTCCTAATACTAAAAAGGAAATTCTTCTTGATAAAAACGAAATGATAGTCGTTTACGACAAGAAAGATTATGCTGATAAAATCGACAGCGAACTTAGACTTATGGTTACACAGGTTAACCCTGTTAAACTTTCAGAAAAAGCTATGGTTAAAATCATCAAAGAAGAGGCTGACGTTAAAGAAATTGCCGACGGCAAAATTTTTGAAGCAACCGTTGCTGAAGTTAATAAAGGTGGTCTTATTGCTAAATACGGTAGTTACCAAGTATTTATTCCATCTTCACAAATTAGAATCGGTTTCGTTAAGGAACTTGATAAATATATCGGCAAAACTTTAAGACTTAAGGCTGAAAAAGTCGATATGAGAAGAAAGCAAATCGTTGCTTCACAAAGAGTTATTCTTGAAGCTGAAAAAGCTGAAAGAGATGCTATTAAAGCAGAAAAAATTGAAGCGTTCTTCAATAGTATTCAGGTTGGCGACGTTATTATCGGCACACCAGTTAGATTTGCTGATTTCGGTGCATTTGTTCAAGTAAACGGCTTTGACTGTTTAGCACACATTTC
>JAZNVV010000057.1:0-2652 GCA_045593005.1 Christensenellaceae bacterium
TTTTCTTCTACAATCGTAGTTAATGAAGACGGCACTTTTACTATGTCACAATCTATGGGAGAACATACTGAATCTTACAATGGTACTTGGGTAAAAGATGGTAGCACTATTACACTCACCCCATCATCTGAAGGCGACGAACCTGTTTCATTAACTATTGGCGAAAATTCATTAACTTTAACAGAAGTATATGGCGAAGATACTAATGCAATGATTTTCACAAAACAATAATAAGTAGATATTAAGCCCTTGCTATCTTGCAAGGGCTTTTATTCTATAAGATAAATTAAAAACGCAAGGCGTTACCTTGCGTTTTTTACTATTTAAACGTATTAAACGTGTAAAAACGTATTATTTTGTTAAATATTCATCAATAGCTTTTGCAGCAGTTTTGCCTGCGCCCATTGCCAAAATAACCGTAGCAGCACCCGTAACTGCGTCGCCACCAGCGTATACTGCCGTAACCGAAGTCTTGCCGTTTTCATCAGTAATAATTCCACCGTGTCTATTAACTTCAAGCCCGTCGGTTGTATCTTTAATAAGTGGATTTGGCGAAGTCCCAAGCGCCATAATAACGACGTCTGCTTCAATATCGAACTCACTACCCTTAATTTCAATAGGTCTTGCTCTGCCAGATGCATCAGGTTCGCCAAGTTCCATCTTTATGCAAGTAATCGATTTTGTCCAACCGGTTTCGTCGCCATTGATTGCAAGTGGGTTTGTTAAAAGGTCAAAAATAATACCTTCTTCCATAGCGTGTTCAACTTCTTCAGCCCTTGCAGGAAGTTCCTTAAGAGTACGTCTATAAACAACATGTACGTCGCCACCTAAACGTTTAGCGCAACGTGCAGCGTCCATAGCAACGTTACCACCCCCGACAACAACGACTTTTTTACCCTTTTTAATAGGTGTTGACGCGTCGTCCTTATAAGCCTTCATAAGATTAATTCTAGTTAAAAATTCGTTGGCTGAATACACACCGTTCAAATTTTCGCCAGGAATATTCATAAATTTAGGCAAGCCTGCGCCCGAGCCTACAAATACTGCTGAAAACCCGTATTCTTTAATAAGTTCGTCGATAGAAATAACTTTACCGATAACCATATTAGTTTCAATCTTAACGCCAAGCGCTTTTAAGGTGTCAATTTCCTTTTGAACGATTGATTTAGGAAGTCTAAATTCAGGAATACCGTAAACAAGAACGCCACCTGCTAAATGAAAAGCTTCAAACACGGTAACGTCATAGCCTTTTTTAGCAAGGTCGCCAGCGCAAGTAAGTCCAGACGGGCCCGAGCCTATAACAGCAACTTTTTTACCGTTAGAAACAGGTTTAACAACTTCCCCATTGCTGTGGGCGTTGTGCCAGTCAGCAACAAATCTTTCAAGTCTACCGATAGCAACCGGCTCACCTTTAATACCACGAACGCAATACTTTTCGCATTGACTTTCTTGTGGACATACCCTGCCACAAACGGCTGGAAGTGAAGACGACTCTGCAATTATTTGATATGCGCCTTCAAAATCTCTTTCCTTTACCTTTGAAATAAATTCAGGTATCCTAATCATAACAGGACAACCGTTCGTACAAGATTTTTTAGGACAATTTAAACATCTTTCAGCCTCGTTAACAGCCTGCTCCTCGGTATAACCTAACGCTACTTCGTCAAAATTTTTATTTCTAACGTCGGCATCTTGGTGAGGCATCACATTCTTTTTTAAACTCATATTTGCCATATTATTGCACGTCCTTTTTAAATAAATTACAAGTTTCTTCGTATTTGTGTCTTTCCCATTCTTTATAACTTGAGCCACGTTTCATTGCTTCGTCAAAGTCAACTAAATGCCCGTCAAATTCCGGTCCGTCAACGCAAGCAAATTTTGTTTGACCACCGACTGTAAGTCTACAACCACCACACATACCCGTACCGTCAATCATAATAGGGTTCATACTTACGATTGTTTTCACGTTGTATTCTTTGGTAAGTTTGCATACGAATTTCATCATAATAACAGGGCCGATAGCAATAACTTCATCATACTGTTCGCCACTCTCGATAAGGTTTTTAAGGGCGTCGGTAACAAGACCTTTCGTGCCTGCTGTTCCGTCGTCGCTCATTAAAACGTACTTATCTGATACAGATTTAAATTCTTCCTCTAAAATGACTAAATCCTTACATCTAAAACCTACGATAGAATGAACTTCACAGCCTTGTTCGTGAAGTTTTTTAGCAACTGGATATGCGATAGCGCAACCAACGCCACCACCTACTACAGCCACCTTTTTAAGCCCCTCGGTATGAGTTGCGTTACCAAGTGGACCGACAAAGTCACAAACGTAGTCGCCTTCATTCAACTGGTTAAGCGTATACGTCGTAGCGCCTACGATTTGAAAAATCACGGCAACGGTGCCTGCTTTTCTATCATAATCTGCAACGGTTAAAGGAATTCTCTCACCATCTTCAGTCGCTCTAATAATTACAAACTGCCCTGCCTGCGCTTTTTTAGCCACGTATGGTGCGTAAACGTCAATTCTTGTAACCGTAGGATTAAGCACTTTTTTACTAACAATTTTGAACATGTATTGCTCCTTGCTTATTAATAGGTTTATTAATAATTAAATATTACTTCTTTATGCGAACAGCCTTATAAAAC
>JAZNVV010000058.1:0-15745 GCA_045593005.1 Christensenellaceae bacterium
AATACCCGTGTGGTTGCCGTACATAAAGTAAGGTGTTTTTCTTAACTTTTTAACCGCTTTTTTATTGACGTATTTTACTTTTAAAATAACCCTTTCAAATAGCCAGACGACAGGGTAGGCGATTAGATAATATAAAACAAAGGAAAAAGCATGCCAAACTTTGCCGTGCACGTACTTAAAGTTTTTATCAACGGTTTTTTTGTTAATATTCATACCGGCAAAGTCGTCGTTAATGCTGTCCGTGTAATAAATCGTTTTCTTTTCTTTCATTGTGAATTCCTATAATCATTTGTTCGGTTTGTTCCATACACTCATCTTGATTGAGCGTTTTAGAACTTTCAAGATACAACCTTTCGTATTTTTCGCGCTCTTTAGGGTTTTCTATCCAGTAATCGATAACAGATGCAAGGTGTTTAGGTTTTCTATTTTTAAACACGCATTTATCGTCGATAGCAAACCCTTTAGTTGCAGATAGTTTCGAGTCGGAAACGATAGTAAGTTTACCACAAGCAATCGCTTCAAGACAAGATATACCTTCAAGCTCCATTTCAGCAGGGTGAACGTAAATATCGGCATAATTTAACACGTCTATAATTTCCGTGCGTGAATAAAACTTCATTATCGGTTTTATCGGCAATTTTTTGGAAAGTTTTTCGTAATATTTTTGTTTTACGCCCTGTCCCCCCAAAATTAACTGAATTTTATCCTTGTATTTAGAATATTTTATCGCCTTAATTAAAACGTCCTGCGCTTTTTCCGACGAATATCTACCAGTAGTCAAGATTACGAATTTATCTTTTAGTTCGTCGGGTTTAGCAGTTTCTCTACGCTGTACGTAGTCGTGTACGCCGTTAGAAATTATAAAACCACGTGGCTCTTTTTTAATGTTCTTTTCAAATACGTCCTTAATAAATTCCGTAGGGTAGTGAATAGCGTCGACGTGCTTATAGACTTTGCTGTAAATAAATTTATAAACCAGTTTATTCAAAAATCCACATTTGTTAAGTTTTACGTAGGAAGTAAAGTTTTCTGCCTGCATATGAAAGCCTGCAGTAGTTGAAATGTTCATTTCCTTTGCGATTTTAGCAGTTTTCATACTTAATGAAAACGGCAACATAAGATGCACGTGGTCAGCCCCGTCAAGTGCACGTTTTATAGTTGCTGAATCTCCTTTTGCAAGCGTAACGCCAGCCTTTTCAACGTATTTATTTATAAGTTTACCCAGATTAAGCGTCGGCGCAACAAAGTAATTTTCAAGCCCCTCTTTGTCGGCATCAGCGCATAAAACTCTGACGGTGTGCCCTTTCTTTTTTAAGTAGCGTATAAGGTTCATTGATGCGATTGTCGTGCCGTTGTTTTCTTCACCCAAAACGTCGCATACTACGGTTATAATCATATCAAAACTCCTATGCTTTTTGAAAAGATTATACACTTTAAATATTAACCTAATCTTAACTTTTGACAAGAATTGACAAATTTTATCAATTATAAATTAATAGGTGAAAATCACGGTTTTACATATAACGGTAGTGTGAAAACGCCCCAAAATTAAAAAAGAGGACACTAAATCGCGTCCTCTTTTTTGATATTTTTCTTTTTCAAAATGCCAAACTTTTTCCAAAAAACCATGAGCGTAACAAAGTGCGCAATCATTGTAATTATCCACGAGATCGGGTAACAGTAGATAAGTTCTTCAATCGTGGAGAAGATATCTAGTGGGAAGAAAATTCCGTATATCCACACAAGTCTAAATACGCACGCCCCGATTAGTGAAACTATCATCGGTATAATTGAACAACCAAGTCCACGTAACGCACCAGATAAAACTTCCATAACCCCACAAAGGAAATAGAAGGTCAACATAATTTTTATTAGGCTTTCTGCTTGTGGAATAATTAAATGTCTATTAGGGTCGTCAGCGCCCAAGTAAAGGTTTATAAGTTGTTTGCTAAAGAGTATCTCCATTTGCCCAACGAATATTCCTATAATGGCAACTTGCAACATTGAATAGAACAAAACCTTTTTAATTCTATCGGGCTTGTATGCGCCGTAGTTTTGCCCCGTAAACGTCATAGACGCTTGTTGGTAACAATGCATTGAAGTATAGGTTAGACCTTCGATATTCGCCGCTATCGTGTATGCCGAAACAACCGTCGCTGGAAAGGTGTTAACAGCGCTTATAATAGCTATATTTGCTAATGAAAATAATGAAGATTGTAATCCCGACGGAATACCTATACGCAACATTTTTTTAAGCAAGTTTTTGTCGATTTTAAGGTTGCTAAATTTAAGGCGATAAGGCGCGTCCTTTCTTTTAATCATCAATAAAACGATTAAAAAAGAAGACAAGTATTGTGAAATTATCGTCGCAAGAGCAACGCCGTCAACCGTCATTTTTAGAACGAGTACGAAAAATAGGTTGAGAGCAACGTTAAGCAACCCCGAAAGTGAAAGAACAATTAAAGGCGTTTTGCTATCCCCGACGGAACGCAATATCGAAGCGCCAAAGTTATAAATTGACGACGCAGGGATACCACACATAACTATTCTAAGATAAAGGATAGAAAGGTGTATATATTCTTCTCTAACGCCTATTAAGGCTAAAATTTGAGGGGCAAGCAAAAAGCCAAGTAAGCCGAGTGCTAACCCGATAAAAAAGGAAAAAGTCATAGCCGTGTGCGACGCTTTTGAGAAATCTTCCATTCTATTTGCGCCGAAAAGTTGTGAAGATATAATCCCTGCGCCGATAGATATGCCTAAAAACAGGTTTACAATAAGGTTGGTTACCGGACCGGTTGAACCTACTGCTGCAAGCGCGAGAGTTTCGCCGGAAAATTTACCAACAACGATATTATCTGCCATATTGTAAAAGACCTGTAATATGCCGTTTGCCATTATCGGTAGAGCAAATAGAGTAATTCTAAAAAATAAAGGACCTTCCGTAAAATTTCGTTTTAGTTTAGCCACGATATTACTTCCTTTTAAGTATTGTTATAAGAATATAAATTCTTTTTTACCATTAACTTATAACTCAATGGTATTATAGCAAATAAAATTTCCCAAAAAAACAATTATTGACAAATATAAGGAACAAATTACTTGTCATAGTCAAGTAACGCTTGCAAAATAGGGGGAACTGTGTAGATTTCCTAAAAACAAAGGGGCTGTTTTTTATCAAAAAAAAGAACCGAATAAAAATCGGTTCTAAATTTAAGTTATTTATTAAGCCAAACCATTAGGACGGCGATATCTGCTGGGTTTACCCCAAAAATTCTTCCTGCTTGGCCAAGGTTATCGGGCTTAATTTTGTTAAGCGCCTCTCTTGCCTCCATTCGTAAGCCTTCAATCTTCATATAATCGACGTCTTTAGGAAGTTTTTTATCTTCAAGCCGTTTTGCCTTTTCTATTTGGTCAAGTCCCTTTTTAAGATATCCCTCGTATTTGACAGTCGTTTCAAGCATTTCTATCGTGTCAAATTTCACGTCCTTAAACACGCCGAACCTTTCCCTAATATCTTTCATAGGTATACCACGCTTAATCATATCCTTAACGGTAAGCGACTGGTTTGGGTAAGGAAAGCCGTATGAAACTATCCACTCGCCACACTCTTTCGGGGTGTGTAAAATTTCAGCTTCTTCGTCAGCTTTTTTGTAGTCTTGTTTACGCTGTAAAAATCTTTCGTAACGCTCATTTGTAACAAGCCCAGCCTCACGGCCTTTTTCCGTCAATCTAAAATCAGCATTGTCTTGTCTTAAATGGATACGGTGTTCTGCCCTTGAAGTCATTATACGGTAAGGCTCGTCCGTGCCTTTTGTAACAAGGTCATCAATTAAGACGCCTATATACGCCTCGTCACGCTTTAATATTATCGGTGGTTTATTTCGCAATGATAGCGACGCGTTAAGCCCTGCTATAAGACCTTGTGCGGCAGCCTCTTCGTAACCACTAGTTCCGTTAATTTGCCCTGCTGTAAATAGGTTTTTAACCTTCTTAAATTCAAGCCCAAGCGTAAGGTCTGTGCCGTCGATAGCGTCGTATTCGATAGCGTATGCGTAACGCATAATTTCACAATTTTCAAGCCCCGGGATAGTCCTATACATAGCCTTTTGAACGTCGTGTGGGAGTGAAGACGACATGCCTTGAACGTAAACTTCGTTAGTCATACCACCTTCCGGCTCTAAAAAGATTTGGTGTCTTTCCTTGTCGGCAAAACGCATAACCTTTGTTTCGATAGAAGGGCAATATCTTGGACCTACGCCTAAAATCAAGCCGGAGTATAGTGGACTTCTATCAAGATTTGCTTTAATAATTTCGTGCGTTTTTTCGTTAGTGTAAGTTAGATAGCAAGGTTGTTGTTTTTTAGGCAAACCGTCGGTCATAAAACTAAACGGATAAATTTCCGTTTCGCCTGGCTGAACGGTGCATTTACTGTAATCTATAGTTCTGCCGTCCACGCGCGCAGGCGTTCCCGTTTTAAGCCTTCTAACCGTAAACCCTAACTTAATAAGGTTGTCGGTAAGTTTATTTGCCGCAGCAAATCCACTTGGGCCAGACTTTTCCTGCCACTCGCCAGCAGTAATTTCAGCATTAAGATAAACGCCCGTCGCAACGACAACTGCTTTGCAGTCGATAATTCCTCCAAATGAAGTTTTAACTCCACAAACCTTGCCGTCCTCGGTTAAAATTTCCACGGCCTCGCCCTGCAAGATGGTAAGATTTTCCGTTTCTTCCAAAGTTTTTTTCATTAAAGCGTGGTAAAGGTGTTTGTCCGACTGCGATCTTAATGATTGCACGGCTGCGCCTTTGCCCCTATTAAGCATTCTAATTTGTAAACAAGCCTTGTCGGCATTAATGCCCATTTCTCCGCCTAAAGCGTCAATTTCTCTAACAAGGTGACCTTTTGCCGTTCCTCCTATTGAAGGGTTGCATGCCATAAAAGCAATGCTTTCAAGGTTAAGGGTAAGTATTACCGTCTTAAACCCCGTTCTTGCAAGGGCAAGAGCTGCTTCACAACCGGCGTGGCCTGCGCCTATTACTACGGCGTCGCAAGTCGTTTCGTGATAAGTGTTCATAATATACCTATAAAAGTTTACAAAATTTAAGCGGGATTTACCCGCCAAATTTTATTTTTTCAAAATCATATTTTTAATGTCGTTAACTTCGGTTGCAAGTTTGTTGTCAAGTTTAATATGGTCGGCAATTTTATCTCTTGCATAAATTACGGTGGCGTGGTCCCTACCACCTATTTTTTGACCGATAGTTACAAGTGGCAACGTCATAAGTTCGGTAATGATGTAAATACATACCTGGCGTGGCTCAACAAATTCTTTATTTTTCTTTTTACCGATAAGGTCAGCCTTTTTAATGCCGTAAAAATCTGCTACGCAACGAATAATATCTTCTACTTGAATTTCTTCATTATCGTCGGCAACGCTTTCAGCTAAAGCTTCGTTTACAAGTTCTATAGTGATAGGCTTTTCGTGTAATTGTGATGCAAAAATAACTTTAGTAAGTTTACCGATAAGTGAACGAATATCTTCTTCGCCCCTTTCGGCAATATACGATAAAACCTTAATGTCTACGACCACTTTCTTTTCTTCTGACTTTTTCTTTAAGATAGCAATTCTCGTTTCAACGTCTGGTTTTTGAACGTCTGCTAAAAGACCACCTTCAAAACGAGTGCGCAAGCGTTCTTCTAAAACGTCAATTTCGTGTGGAGGTTTGTCCGAAGAAATAACGATTTGCTTATTTTGCATAATAAGTTCGTTAAAAGTGTGGAAGAATTCCGACTGCGTTTCTTTTTTACCTGATAAAAACTGAATATCGTCAATTAAAAGAACGTCGACGTTTCTAAACGTGTTTCTAAAATCGCTACCGTTGGATTTACCTTTTCTAATAGAATCAATAAACTGTGTAGTAAACTGTTCGCAAGTAGTATACAAAACCTTTTTTGAAGGGAATTTAAATTTAAGTTCGTTGGCAATAGCCATTAAAATATGCGTTTTACCAAGCCCCGTGCTACCGTAAATAAAAAGAGGGTTATAACTGTCGCCAGGGTTTTCAGCAACTGATTTTGCAGCAGCGTAAATAAGCTCGTTCGAAGAACCCACCACGAACGAATCAAAAGTAAATTTTGGGTTGATAGGAGAACCTGAAAAAGCACTTTCTTTTTCCGGCTGGATATCTTCAATCTGTCTTAAAGAAGTAGACTTGTCAACGCCCACCACTATATCGTAATCGGTAATAATACCACTTGATGCTTTACTAACAGCCTCTTTGATAAAAGAAGAATATTTATGGGCAGCGTTAGCAATAAGGTCGTTTTGCGACCATAAAATAAGCTTATTGCCGATAAGGTCTACCGGCGTTAGTCTTGTAATAAACGTGGAAAAAGGCACCGGTTGCATTGTGTTTTGCAAATCAATCAATGAATTTTTCCATAAAATTTCGTAACTTTCCATAAAATTTCCTCTTTAGGTTGCAAATAAGGTGAAAAGATTATATAATAAATTTAAAAGAAAATAAAGCGATTTTCGGCAAGTTGTAAAAAAATATTTTTTCGCTTTTGCCGTTTTTGTTGCCAAAAAAGCGCGTTTTCTATATATTTTTACTGGTGCTTTTGCTATTTCTTATTATAATTAAGGATTTTACCCAAAATGTATTTAACCACCCTCACGTTAAAAAACTTCAGAAACTACGTTGATGAAACTTTCACTTTTAGTGAAGGTATTAACGTTTTGGTCGGCGCAAACGCACAGGGCAAGACTAACGTGTCGGAGGCTGTTTTTTATCTTTGCACGGGTTATTCACCAAAAGCGTCAAGGGAGCGCCAGCTTGTCAATTATAACGCGACTACTGCATCTATTTTTGGCGAGGCTGTTTCTGATTTTGGCAAAGTAAACGTCGGCGTAACGGTTAACGTGGACGGCGATAAGGAAATTTTTGTCAACGGTGCAAAAATAAGCAAAATGGCAGACCTTTACGGCAATATAAACAGCGTGTTTTTTAACCCTGCCGAACTTAAATTAGTGCAGGAAAGCCCTGAAGATAGGCGACGTTTTATGAACATTTCTCTTTCGCAAATGTCAAAAAGGTATTTTAACGCGCTACTTCGCTACAACAAAATTCTATCGCAACGAAACAATTTGTTAAAAACCTATGATAGAGGTTTAATTTTAGAAACGCTACCCGTTTGGGACCAAAGTCTTTCGGTGGAATCTGCTAAAATATTTTCAATGCGCAACGATTTTATCCGTAAACTTGCGCCCGTTTGCCAAGAAGCGCACGCATATCTTTCTGGTGGGACGGAAAAACTTGAAATGGTTTCGGAAAATTCTCTTTCTGGTACGGAGGAGGAAATTGCCGACTTAAATTATATTCAACTGAAAAATTCGTTAGAAAAGGACTTAAAGTTAGGTTTTACCACCTTTGGCCCACACCGTCAAGACATAAAATTTACCCTTAACGGTCAAGACGTTAGGCATTACGGCTCGCAAGGGCAACAAAGGACGGTTGCGCTTTCTCTTAAACTTGGTGAAGTGGAAATTTTTAAACAAAATTTTGGCGAATATCCTATTTTAATTTTGGACGACGTTTTGTCTGAACTTGACAAAAAAAGACAAAAATTATTGATAAAAAGGGTGGACGGCGTTCAAACTTTATTGACAGCAACTCATGTTGAAAAGGCTACTTTTGGTGGCGTTCCTTTTACAAAAACAATTATCGAAAAGGGGCAAATTAAACGCCCAAAAACACAAAAAAAGGCATAACGGTATTACGAAACGTTGCCAAAATAGGTGTAATATGAAATTTGAAAGTAACGTTAAACTTGGCAGACCGTTTATCAACTACGCGCACGGTGGGGCAAGCTCTTATGCACCACAAAACACCATGCTTTCCTTTATGCTGGGGTTATCTATGGGCGCAAACGGAATTGAAACGGCTGTTCAAAAAACAAAAGACGGACAGTTAGTTCTATTTTTTGACGATACTCTTAATAAGTCTATCGGCAAGGAAGGTAAAATTTTAGATTATACCCTTTGTGAACTTAAATCGTTTTGGGTGTCAAACATGGGGCTATCCGATAAAATTGTTACACTTGACGAATTTTTATCTAATTTTTGCAAAAAGAAAATCTTTTTTGCTATTCAACTTAAAAATTTAGATATTGTGAGTGAAGTCGTCGATAAACTTTTTGCTTACGGCGTGCAAGATAGATGTGTCATTATGGCATCAGACTATGATATATTATTAGAAGTTAAAAAGTTATCGCAAAAAGTTAAGACGGGATATATAACAATCGATACAGACGATAATCTTATTAAAAAAATGTTGTTAGATGGAATTGATGAATTATGTTTGAACGCAAAAAACTGTAATTTATCGTCTGTAAAAAGTTTGCAAAACAATGGTATAAAGGTAAGCGCTTGGGGCGTTTTAGACGAAGAACTTATGAAGTCTGTTTACGATTCACACGCTGATAAAATAATGATAGGGTTTCCTGATAAGTTAGTAGATTATATAGGCTCAAAAATTACCGTTGGGCAGTAAAAATAAGACAACGTATGTGTGAAAACGCACCATAATAGCAAAAAATACAAAAATTTTACAATAAAAAAGCACTTCATTAGCGAAGTGCTTTTTAATATTAATTTCTTATCAATGTCATTCTGAATGAGTAAAGCGAATGAAGAATCTAAAAAAGAGAGATTCTTCACATACGTTCAGAATGACAAGGTTGTAGCAAACTTTCGCGCTACCGTTGGTTCGTTTAACGCCCCCGTATTATCTAAACATTGAACTGATAGCGACCATTACACCGTATTTACCGTATTCATAGGTAAGACCACCTTGCATATAAGCCGTGAAAGGCTCAACAATAGGTGCGTCGCAAGAAAGTTCGATAGTCGAACCTTGCGTAAATGATCCACCAGCCATAACTTCGTCGTGTGGATAGCCCGGCATAGGCGCAGGAAGAACTTGCACAAACGAGTCTATAGGCGAGCCACTTTGCATGCCTTGGCAGAACTTAACAAGGTTGTCCACGTTTTTAAGCCCAACCGTTTGTATAATGTCGGTACGATATTCATCAAAAGAAGGATCAACATTTTCAAAACCTAACTTTTCAAGCATATAAGATGCAAAGATTGCTGTTTTTAGAGAATTTTTAACAGCGTTTGGCGCCATATAAAGCCCTTTGTAAAAAGGAAGATTTTGGTTAAAATTAGCGCCCATACTTTTGCCAACGCCAGGGGCAGTAAGCCTTTCGGCAATCTGCTCTATAATATCAGCCGTTCCAACCATATATCCACCTGACGACGCCACGCCACCACCTAAATTTTTCATAAGTGAGCCGACTATAACATCAGCGCCAACGTCGGTAGGCTCTTTATCTTCAACGAGTTCGCCGTAGCAGTTGTCGACCATAATAATGACGTTTTTGTCAATATCTTTAATTGCTTTAATAACGCGCGCTATCTTTTCAATAGTAAGGCTTTTTCTTGCCGAATATCCCCTTGAGCGTTGAATAGCCACTACTGTTACGCCACCTTTACGAATTCTATCTTCTATGGCTAAAATATCAAAATCGCTATCTGCAGTTAAGTCAATTTGTTCATAGTTTACGCCGTGCGCTTTAAGAGATTGTTTGCTATCGCCCGAAATACCTATTATCCCTTGCAAACTATCGTAAGGAAGTCCCGAAACAGACAAAAGCGTATCGCCGTGTTTAAGTAGCGCCGATAACGTTAGCGAAATTGCGTTAGTGCCCGACATAATATGTGGACGGACAAGAGCGTCCTCCCCACCTAAAACTTCGGCAAAAATCTTTTCAAGCTTATCCCTGCCACCGTCGTAAAAACCGTAGCCGTTAATGTCTGTAAAATCGGAATAAGAAACCCTATTTTTAACAAAAGCCTCAATAATTTTACGGCTATTTTTTTCACAAAGTGCGTCAATATTTTTATAGATAGGTGCTAAATCATCTTCAGCCTGTTTTGCAAGCGCCAAAACTCTTTCGTCAATATAGTTCATAACAAATCTCCTGCATAAAATAATAGCATTAAAAGGAAAAAAAGTCTAACGAATTAACGGCGCTTTAAGGAACATAATAAAAAAACTATTGACAAATATATTATATTATGGTAGGATATTTTTGTAAAATTAAGCGATTGCTTAACAGTTGGAAATTAATCGGAGGATTTTAATATGAAGAGAATTAAGACTATCGAAACAAAGAACATTACAAAGACCGTAAATAATGGTGGCTGTGGGGAATGCCAAACTTCTTGTCAATCTGCTTGCAAGACTTCTTGTGGGGTTGCTAACCAGAAGTGTGAAAATCAGAATAAGTAATTTTTATGATTTTAAAAACGCCGTCAAATCGGACGGCGTTTTATTTTGAAAAAAATTTATTAAAAGGGATATTTATGGTACACCAGTACAAATTAAACGGATACAATATCGTGTTAGATACGTGTAGTGGCTCTGTTCACGTTGTAGATGAAGTTGCTTACGACGTTATAAAAATGTATCCAAGTTCTTCTAAAGAAGAAATTATCAAAACCATTACGGAAAAATACGCTCATTTACCCGACGTTACTATAAGCGACGTTTCAGACTGCATTAGCGACGTTGAAGAATTAATTTCAAACGGCAAACTTTTTTCTAAAGACGAATATGAGGACCTTGCTAGAAATTATAAAAACAACAGCAAGGTTGTAAAGGCGCTATGCTTACACGTCGCCCACACTTGCAATTTAAATTGTGAATATTGTTTTGCAAGTCAGGGTAAATATCAGGGCGACAGAGCGCTTATGACCTTTGAAGTCGGCAAACAGGCTTTTGATTTTTTAATTGCTAATTCCGGTACGAGAAGAAATCTTGAAGTCGACTTTTTCGGTGGCGAACCACTTATGAATTTTGACGTTGTCAAACAACTTGTTGCATACGCAAGAAGTGTGGAAAAGAAGTATAACAAAAATTTCCGTTTCACGCTGACGACTAACGGTATGCTTATTGACGACGACGTTATTGAATTTGCCAACAAGGAAATGAGCAACGTCGTATTAAGTCTTGACGGTAGAAAGAGCGTTCACGATAAGTTCAGGGTGGACTACGCAGGCAACGGCAGTTACGATAAGATAGTGCCTAAATTCAAAAAGTTGGTCGATAAGCGTGGTGGAAAGGACTACTATATGCGTGGAACTTTTACACACAATAACACCGACTTTTTAAACGATATTTTACATATGGCAGACCTTGGCTTTACGGAACTTTCTATGGAGCCGGTAGTGTGTCCACCGGGCGACCCGTACGCTTTAACAAATGAAGATTTGCCAAAAGTTAAAGAGCAGTACGAACTTTTAGCAAAGGAAATGATTAAGGGTAAAAAAGAGGGCAGAGGATTTACTTTCTACCACTATATGCTTGATCTTAAAAACGGACCGTGTATTTACAAAAGAATAACAGGCTGTGGCTCGGGAACGGAATATATGGCAGTTACGCCTTGGGGTGAACTTTACCCTTGTCATCAGTTTGTCGGGGACGAAAAATATAGCCTTGGCAACGTTTGGGACGGCGTTACAAACTTAAAGGCGCAAGAAGAATTCCGTTACTGCAACGCATATGCAAGAAAGGAATGTAAAGACTGCTGGGCAAAACTTTATTGTTCGGGTGGTTGCGCAGCAAACTCGTATCACGCAACGGGCTCTATAGGTGGCGTGTACGAATACGGTTGCGAACTTTTCAAAAAACGTATTGAGTGCGCCGTTATGATGAATATAGCCGAAAGTGAAGAATAATTTTTATGAAAACACCTATTGCAAATTTTCTTGATAAATACGCCGAAAAATCCCCCGTCAGATTTCATATGCCGGGGCATAAAGGCAAGTCGATTTTAGGCGTTGAAAAATTTGATATAACCGAAGTTTTTGGGGCTGATGTTTTGTACTCGGCAAACGGCATAATAAACGAAAGTGAAGATAACGCCACAAAATTATTTGGGACGGAGCATACCTATTATTCAACGGAAGGCTCAACCCTTGCTATTAAAGCAATGCTCTATCTTGCCGTGCAAAACAGGGGCAATCACCGACCTTTAATTTATGCTAGCAGAAACGTCCACAAGGCGTTTATTAATGCGTCGGCATTACTTGATTTTGACGTTAAATGGTTAAGTTTGGAGCAACCGTTAGGGCTAATTTCGTGCCAAATCAGCCCAAAAACCCTCCAAAACGAACTATCGACTGCAAAAGATTTGCCTTGCGCTGTGTATATAACTTCACCAGATTATTTGGGCAATATTGCAGACGTAAAAGGTCTAGCGAAAGTTTGCAAAATGTTTAACGTTCCACTTTTAGTCGACAATGCGCACGGTGCATACTTAAAGTTTGTTAATCCTGATATGCACCCTATAACGCTTGGGGCGACGGCTTGTGCTGATTCAGCGCATAAAACTTTGCCGGTATTAACGGGTGGCGCATATTTACACGTTTCTCCTAACGCGCCTGAAAATTTTAAATTGAACGCAAGGGAGAGTTTAGCATTGTTTGCGTCGACAAGTCCGTCATATTTAATTTTGGCGTCGCTTGACAGAGCAAACGAATATTTAGAAAAAAATTCTACGGATTATTCAATCGTTTGTGAAAAGGTTACGGCGCTTAAACGCAAACTGTTAAATAACGGCATACCTGTCGAAAAAACCGAACCGTTAAAAATTGTTATTGATTGCAATAAAATGGGGTATTACGGCGACGAACTTGCCACCATTTTACGTTTAAAAAACATTGAGGTTGAGTTTAGCGATAAAAAACGTGTTGTTATGATGGTAACCCCTCAAAACAACGACGGAGATTTTGACGAATTATTAAACGCCTTAACTAGTGTCGAATTTAAAAAAGAAATAGTTAATATTGAACCGACTATAACGCTAAACGAAATGCAAACGGGTATAAGACGCGCTATGCTTTCAGCAAAAGAAAAGATTTTAGTCAGCGACGCAGTTGGCAGAATTTGTGCTTCGGCATCCGTTTCGTGTCCACCAGCAATTCCTATTGCCGTTTGTGGCGACGTTATTACAAAAGATACTGTAAAAGCGTTTAAGTATTATGGAATAGAAGAAGTTTACGTAGTAAAATAAAAGCAACGGCAAGAGTATTTCTTGTCGTTTTTAATTATAAAAAGCACCCCTAAAAGCGTTTAACTTTTTGGGGTGCTATATTTTTACAGTGAATTTTCGTTCATAAGTTATTTTGTAAATTATTTAGAGTAAACTTTAGGACTTAAAATACCTATATACGGTAAATTTCTATACTTTTCAGCATAGTCAAGACCGTAGCCAACGACAAAGTAGTCGCCTATATCAAAGGCTTTATAGTTTGCCTCAATATTTGCTTCACGACGTTCGAACTTGTCTAAAAGAGTAATAATTTTGATTGATGCAGGGTGGCGTTGCGCTAATAAGTTGCGTAAATAATATAACGTATTGCCTGAATCAATAATATCTTCAACAATAAGAATATGTCTACCCGAAATATCTTTATCAAGGTCTTTAATAAGTTTAATTGAACCACTAGTAGTGCCGTTTCGATAACTTGAAATTGACATACAATCTATTTCAAGCGTAATATCCATTTTTTTAATAAGATCAGCAAAAAAAGGTATGCTACCTTTTAAGATACAAAGCATAAGTGGGTTTTTGTCTTTGTAGTCTTTGTTTAAAATTTCAGCAAGTTCAGCAACTTTTTCTTGAATTTCCTTTTCTGTAATAAGTACGCTTTCCAAATCCTCGTGCATTGTAGACATATTATTGCTCCCGTTCTTTTGTAATATAGGTTAATTGTAGCACATTTTGACTGTCGTTGTCTAGCCTTAAATCAAAAGAAATTTCCATTCCCCCCACGTAAAGAACGCTTTGTCCATCACAAATGAGCAAAACGTCATCACGAAGGCGCTTTGGAACTTTTTTATCTATTAAATATTCTTTAAGTTTTTTACCCGAGCCTGAAAATGCCTTAAAATAATCACCGTCACGACGCGTCCTAATAGTTGCCGATGGTGGCAACTTATCCTTGTCAATGTAATGAAAGTTTTTTTCTTTAAAGTTGACCTTTTTTCTATCTACGGACTTTACGGTTAATATAGCGCTTTCCGTTTCAAAAACGCCTTCGGCAAAAGGTCGTTCGTAATTTTTTTCGCTCGATTTAACAAAAAAAACAATCTTGCCGTATTCGTAAATTGCAGTAACGCCGTTTATAAGCGAAATTTGAGCGCCCGTTTTGCCGTTATAGTGCAAGTTAAAAAGCGCGTCCACGTGCTTTTTTTCGTAATCTTTTTTTATGCCGACAAGGTTAAGCGCGTAAATTATAGCGCGTGCAAATACTGCTTTGTTTTTTGGTGGCGTTAATGTTGCAACACCGTTTTTTTCTTTAACGTAACGCTTTGCAACTGAAAACAAATATTCGTCGTCTATTGTTGCAAGAAGTGAAAGTTTAAGCAAGTTATCGTTAAGAGCCTTAAAACGCTCGGTAAGTTTTGGTATAATTTCAAGACGCAAAAAATTACGGTTATAGTCTGTGGTCAAATTAGTGCTGTCGGTAACAAAAGGTACGTTTTCGTCGTTAACGTATCGGTCAATCTCGTCCTTATCCGTATATAATAGAGGGCGAATAATATTTTTATCATTACATTTTGGTATACCTTTAAGACCAGAAATACCCGTACCACGCAAGACGTTAAGCAAAATCGTTTCAGCCAAATCACTTTTATGGTGAGCAGTTGCAATAAGGTCGCATTTACCGTCCAAAATAGCATTGTAAAAGCAGGAATATCTATATAACCTTGCATCTTCTTCCGTAGTTAAGGTAACGCCGTCGCTATCGGCTGAATATCCGTAAAAAGGCACGCCAATTTTTGCGCAATAGTCTTTTACAAAATTGCTGTCACGTAAAGATTCACCCTTTCTCATACAATGGTCAACGTTAATAACAACAACTTTTATGCCGTAATCGGACTTGTTTTTGTGTAAAAAGTGCAAAAGTGCCATTGAATCTTTTCCACCCGACTCGGCAACGCCGATAATTTTTTTATTCAGTTCTTTTTTCGTGAATAAAATTTCCATATGCTTATTGTATCAAATATTATTAATTAAAGCAATAGAATTTTTATTTATACCTTTTTAAATATTGCCTTAAAAATGTTTGTTTGTTTTCTTAAAGAGTGCTATAATTTCTTTTGTTAAAGGAGAAAATATGTTTCCAACGGACAAAAAAGGACAATTTTTAGCAGGTAGCCGTTCGGCAATACCTGTCGTAATAGCATATATTCCTATGGGCATAGCGTACGCCATTACGGCAAGACAAACTCTTACCGTGCTTGAAACTATTTTAATGTCAGTAGGCGTATTCACAGGGGCAGGACAAATGCTTGCTGCCCAGATGCTTACCCAAAACGCATCTCTTATAGCCATTGTTATAGCGACGTTTATCATAAATTTACGTTACGTAATTATGAGTACGTGTGTTGTCAACGGCTTAAAGGGTAGCCCACTTTATCTTAAAATGCTCGGTTGTTTTGGCGTTACGGATGAGGCTTTTGCTATTTTTACAACAAGGGCAAGTAACGACCGTTCTATGACCTACTGGATGGGGTTAATGTTGACTACTTACGCATCTTGGATAACGGGTGCTGTTATCGGGGCGGTTACTTCCGACGTTTTGCCACAAATTTTAAGCGACAGTTTTGGTAT
>JAZNVV010000059.1:0-2057 GCA_045593005.1 Christensenellaceae bacterium
TGCACAAGGTGAAGCAATAAAAATCCCACAGTATCAATTTGATTTTGTTACCGTTGACGAATACAATGCAGTTAATAAAGATAAAATTGATAGTTACACAAAGGAAAATGCTCTTATAAACCCTAATAACATTTTTATTGAATTAAGATACACTACTACAAGTCCTGACCCTAACGTAAAAGCGGACAACCAGATAATAGAGATTATTTCAAACGACGAAAATGAAACAAGGTCTTATCTCTTTACAAACGAAAGGACGATTGTTTTCCACGGAAAGGGTGTAGTAAATATAACTTTTAGGGCAGCAGACGGATATGGCACTGAATGTACGATACGTTTGACAGCGTATGGAAAAAAGAATTAGTTATAAAAATAACTTGTGTATAGATAAATGCTATACGCAGTAAAATATAAAATATAATTAAAAAGGAGACAAAAAATGAAATTACTTAAGAAAATTGTTTCAACATTACTTGTAATTTGCATGGCAGTTCCTGTACTTTTTGCATTTGCTTGTGGTGGTGGCGGTGGTAGCTTAAAGTTTAAGTCAATGACCGTTTCAACAAGTGGGGTAAAAACGGAATACTTACTTAACGACACGGTAGATTTTTCTAACATTACGGCAAGTGTAAAGTATACTGATTCAGATTACAACAAAACTTTAAGTTCTACAGAACTAACGTTCGTATATCCTACGGGCTTTACAGCAGATACAATTACTTCTGTAGCAGGCAAAAAAGTGATCAAGGTTTACTTTACGGACACAACACTTGGCGATCCAGTTGATAGATACGCATCATTTACAATTAATATTGTAAATGAAAACGAAATGCCTGGCACAAATTATTACGTAGAAGGTTATTCTGCTCCTGAATCATATATCAAATATAAAGGTTTAGTTGCAAACGCAGGCACGGCTAACTACGGTGATGAAAACTTTGAAGGTCAATTCTTCTCTGGCGCAGACGTAGATACAAATTACTACGTTGGCTCACAAAACGACTTCAAATTTGTTCCTAGCATTACTGTTTCTACAGAAGAATTTGGTGAAGAAACTCAAGACTTTAACGCATTTAGTTCAGATATTAATATTTGGGTTAAAGAAGGTAACGACTACGTACAATTAACGCCAACTGTTGATGGTAAAACTTCTACCTATTCTGACTACGTAACAGTTAATACTTATACGCACACTTACGATTTCAATTCATCTGCAAACGGCAAGCAATTCAAGATTTCAGTTGCTCCAGACAGCGATTTCTACATGGATGTTAATACTGAAGACGCTGTTGCGCCTATCGTATTTGAAGTAAAAGTAATTGATGCGTTTAACGTTTATACTGCAAACGAACTTTCTGCTTTCGATAACAGAGTTGGTCACGACCACGTTGGTCCTGACAGCAAAAATGGTGACTGGGATACGTTTAAAGCTGATCACAATATAGGCACGGCAACAAACGGTATGGTATTACACAACAACATTACGCTTACGTCTGCAAACATACCAAACACTTTCTACTGGACAAAGCAGGGTGGTTATACTTACGCTCAAGGTGAAATAAACGAAATCACAATGTACGATTATTTATATGATAGTACGTCTATTTACGAAAGAGTTTTCACAACAAACACGCCGTTCAACTTTGTAGGTAATTACTTTACGATTGACGCTGAACGTTTACCAGTTATTGCATCACATGCCGTTAGTAATGACTTCCATTACGGTGCTGACTATTCTAACTCACAATTATTTGATATTCAGTATGCAACAAGCAACGCAGAAATGAACATTATTAACGTTAACTTTAAGGGTAATGCGCCCATTAGCAAATTAGAAGATTCTGATGGTGGTAAGCCTGTATATGCCGGTGGTTTAATCTTTATGAGATCTATTAGGGATACCTATAATGAATCATCACATGCAATCACGATTAATGCAAATAACGTATTATTAAAGACGTTCTTTATCGGTTACAAACCAGAAATCGGTACAAATCTTAACCTTAACAAGGTAAAACTTTTCGACTCTTGCTATAATAAGTCGGATCGTAGCCATG
>JAZNVV010000060.1:0-16054 GCA_045593005.1 Christensenellaceae bacterium
AACCATCAATCAAAATTTTACTTGCTTATTCAATTTGTGCCCGTTACTATTATTGCAATATTTGGATACGTTTACGTTTTAAGAATAAGAAAAAACAAAAATTTATATCCATACGTATACGACTGTTTGATAAATATAGAAGGTAACGCATATAAAACAAGTGGCTTTGTAGATACTGGCAATCAAGCGTATTATAGAGAAACTCCTATAATTTTTTGCAACAAAAATTTATCTAAAAAAATTGAAATGGATTTAAATAAGGTGGTAACGTATTCGTCAAACATAACCACGATGGCTGGAAGTTGTGATATAAAAATCATAAAAGACGTAAATCTTTTGATATATTATGACAAGGACAAACATATACATAAAAACGTAGTATTAGGGTTAACTAACAGAAAACTTAAATACGATATATTTCTTAATCCTGACGTAATTAATGGAGGGCGAAATGCTGGATAATTTAATAAAAAAAGTAAAAGACATATTCGTTAATTTAATATATGGAGATAATTCATTTGATTACGTTGGGACTAACGAAGCTTTGCCAGAGCCTTTTTCGCCGGAGGAAGAAAGTGAAATGCTTTTGCGTTTGTCAGAGGGGGACGAAACGGTCAAAGATAGTTTAGTTGAACATAATTTAAGATTAGTCGTTTATATAGCACGCAAATTTGAAAATACAGGCGTCGATTTGGACGACCTTATTTCTATAGGGGCAATAGGATTAATAAAGGCAGTTCGTTCGTTTAATATTGATAAGAAGATTAAACTTGCAACTTATGCTTCACGCTGTATTGAAAACGAAATATTAATGCATTTACGAAGAACGGCAAAGTTAAAAGCAGAAGTGTCTTTTGACGAGCCTTTATCAGCCGACTATGAGGGAAATGAATTGCTTTTATCCGACGTAATGGGAACTGATGAAGATATAGTTTACAAAAATTTAGAGGAAAAGCAAGAGAGAGCATCTTTGCGAAAGGCTATTGAAAAATTGCCGACAAGAGAAAAAAACATTATTGAATTAAGATATGGGTTAGGTAATTATGACGAATTAACCCAGCGTGAAGTTGCAGATATTTTAGGTATATCACAAAGCTATATTTCAAGGTTAGAAAAGAAAATATTAGGTAAACTAAAAAAAGAAATGTCAAAATATGTATAAAAAAAGTCCCTTAAGGGACTTTTTTATTTGATAAAACTTCTATGTATAAATTTCCAAAATTTACCGATAATACTTATGTATACATAGGAGGGGTTATGAGTAGAAAAGTAGTTATATGTGGTATAAACACAGCGTTACTTCCTACGCTTACAGCAAAAGAACAGTCTGAATTATTAATAAAGATAACACAAGGTGATAAAAAGGCGAGGGAAGATTTTGTTATCGCAAATATAAAGTTAGTTTTATCAATAGTAAAACGCTTTTATGCTAAAAAAGTAAACGTTGACGATATTTTTCAAGCAGGTTGTCTTGGACTTATTAAAGCGATTGACAATTTTGACGTATCGTTAAACGTTAGATTTTCAACCTATGCAGTGCCTATGATTATAGGTGAAATTAAAAGATTTTTACGTGACGTTAATTCGTTAAGAATTCCACGTAGCATCAGAGATACTGCTTATCAAGCTTTAAAAGTACGTGAGGAAATTGAAACAAATTCAGAAGAGGCAACTGTCGATAAAATTGCTGAACGCATGGGGATTGCCGTTTCTGAAGTAACTTATGCACTTGATTCGATTGCTGATACAGTTTCTTTATATGAACCTGTCTATAATAACGACGGAGATACTCTTTTACTAATGGACCAAATTGCTGACGAAAAAAATTCTGAAGAAGAATCGCTTAATAAAATAGGTCTAAATAGAGCGATTAGTTGCTTACCAGAACGTGAACGACAAATTGTTCTTTTAAGATATTACGTTGGGAAAACGCAGACGGAAATTTCGCAAGAAGTCGGCATTTCACAAGCGCAAGTTTCACGCTTGGAAAAAAACGCGCTAAAAACCATGAAATCTTTTCTTGCTTAAATAATTTTCTTGATTAAATAACATAAATTTAAGTAAGCGACATATATTATATTGATTAAATGTATAAGGCGCTTATATGAATTTAAGTTTTAAAGAATTGAGCAAAAGAGAAGTAATAAACGTGACGGACGGTAAATGTCTTGGGCATATAATTGACCTGACGTTGGATTTTCCCAAAGGTATAATGACAGGTATAACCGTTCCGTCAAAAAAATCTATCTTTAACTTTTTAGGATTTTACGACAGAATTTTTATCGAGGTGTATAAGATAAAAAAAATAGGAACGGACGTCATTTTAGTTGATCTTAACGCTGTTCCTATTAAACCACCGTGTAAACCTTGTAATCCTTGTGATAATAAGGAATTTGATAGAAATTGTTTTCAAGACGTAGAATTCGAATAAGGTAAAAACTGCTTGCAAAAATTTGCAGGCAGTATTTTTACGTTATAAAATATTTAAATATCGCTAAAAATTATAAACATTAATTTTAAAATGGGTATTGAAAAAATCATTTTTGTAATGTATAATAGGTATAGATTGTTCAAAAAAGGACAAGTTGCGTTTATTATTTATAGATTCAAGGGGGACACATTTTATTATGAAATTTAACGCAAAAGATATCCGAAATATAGCCATTATCGGACACAGTGGCGAAGGTAAAACTTCTCTTGCAGAGGCTATGCTTTTTAACGGTGGTTCTATTGATAGATTAGGTAAAACGGACGCTGGTAACACCGTAATGGACTTTGACGAGCAGGAAATTGCTAGAAAAATGTCTATTTCACTTTCTACTGCTTATACCGTTTGGAACGATACTAAAATTAATATCGTTGACGTTCCAGGCTTTTTTGATTTTGAGGCTGAAACAGAACAAGCAATGCGTGCTGTAGGTTCGGCAATTTTAGTTGCTGACGCTAACGGCACGGTTAGTATCGGTGCTGAAAAGGCTATTGATTACTGCATTAAAAATAAAATACCTCTTATTCTTTTTGTTAATGGTATTGATAAAGAAAATGCTGATTACGTTAAAACTGTTGAGGCTTTCCAAACAATGTATGGTAGAAAAATTGCTACTATGCACAATCCTATCATTCGCGATGGCAAAATGAAAGGTTACGTAAGTATTGTATCTTCAAAAGCATACGAATTTTCACCAGGGGGTAGACAACAGGTTGAAATTCCTGCAGATATGGTTGACGTATGTAACGATATTAAAGCAGGTCTTATGGAAGCCGCTGCTGAATCTGATGAAGTATTATTAGATAAATTCTTCTCTGAAGGTGAACTTTCTAACGACGATATTATTGAAGGTGTAAAAATAGGTATTAAGAGTTGTGACGTTATTCCAGTTCTTGGTGGCTCTGCTACTCAAAACATGGGCGTTATTAATTTGCTTAATGAAATTGTAGAATTAATGCCATCTGCTCTTAAAAAGAATAAAGTTGATGCTAAAAAGGTTGGCTCTGACGATTACGCTGACGTTTCTTATAACGCAAACGCTCCGTTTGCTGCCCAAGTATTTAAGACGATAGTTGATCCATTTGTAGGTAAACTTAACTATATTCGTGTTTTTGGTGGTACACTTAAGAGTGGTATGACCGTATATAATTCAACAACGGGTGAAAAGGAAAGAATTAACCAAATTTATATTCTTAAAGGCAAAAAGCAAGAAGCCGTTGACGAATTATCAGCAGGCGATATCGGCGCTGTTAATAAACTTAACAATACGAATACAAGCGATACGCTTTGTGATGAATCTAACAAGATAATTTTCTCTAAAATTTCAGTTCCAAAGCCTATGCTTTCTATGGCAATTTATTCTACTTCAAGTGGTGATGAGGATAAAATTTTCCAAGGCTTAAATAGACTTTCAGAGGAAGACCTTTCGTTTGTTGTAGAAAAAGATAACGACACGGGCGAAATGCTTTTACGTGGTCAAGGCGAAACGCAACTTGACGTTATTTCTAAAAAATTAAAAACAAAATTCGGTTGCGACATTTTACTTAAAAAACCAAAAATTGCTTATAAAGAAACAATTCGTGGCGTAGCAGAAGCCGAAGGTAAGCATAAAAAGCAATCCGGTGGCGCAGGTCAGTTCGGCGTAGTTAATATTAAGTTCGAATCGGGTGCGGCTGACGGTGAATTTGAATTTGTTGATGCCGTTGTAGGTGGCGCTGTTCCACGTAACTTTATTCCAGCAGTTGAAAAGGGCTTAAAAGAAGCTATTAAACACGGCGTTTTAGCAGGATATCCACTTATCGACTTAAAGGCGACGTTATTTGACGGCAAATATCACCCTGTTGACAGTAAAGAAGTTGCTTTCGTTTCTGCAGCAAAACTTGCTTATGAAGAAGCGCTTCCTAAAGCAAAACCTTGTATTTTAGAGCCTATTTATCTTGTTAGGATTTCAGTTCCTGATAGCTATACGGGCGATATTTTAGGCGATATGAATAAGCGTAGAGGTAGAATTTTAGGTATGGATACGGTTGATGGCAAACAGGTCATCACAGCCGAAGCTCCTCTTGACGAAATGACCAAGTATTGTACTGATTTAAGAAGTATGACGCAGGGTAGAGGTCGTTTTGAAATGGAATTTGTAAGATATGAAGAAGTTCCTGTAAACGTTCAAGAAAAAATTGTTAAAGAAGCAAAAAACAATAATTAATATTAAGTAAAATTATAGTCTCAACGGTTTTGCGCTGTTGAGACTATATAATGGAGAAATAAAATGATTTTAGAAATTTGTCCTAATCCTAGTAGAGATTGCACTTTGGAGTTGGACAGCCTTAACGTTGGTAGGCTTAACCGAATTAGAAACAAGGTGGAAACTTATTCCGGCAAAGCGCTTAACGTTGCAATAGGTGTTAGTCGTTTAGGAGGAAGCAGTTTTGTTACTGGATTTATGTTTGAAAACGGTGCAAAACAGTTTGAAGAACGTTTAAAAAACGAAAACGTTAGATATCAATTTGTCTATAATAAAGGTAGCGTTAGAGTTAATTATAAAATTATTGATAACCGTTCTATGCTCACAGAACTTAACGATAAAGGCGACGAAGTTTCTAGAGAAAAGCAGTTGCAACTAATTTCAACTATAAAAGATTTATCAAGACTTGCAAATATCGTTGTTATGAACGGTAGTTTACCAAAGGGTGTTGATAGTTCTTTTTATGGAGAAGTTTTATCCGTTATTCCTGAAGGCGTAAAAATTATCGTTGATACTGAAAAAGATAATCTTAAAAGCGCAATGACTAGGGAATTATATCTTATAAAACCTAATCTTACCGAACTTGAAGATATTGCTGGCGTAAAACTTTATACTAAAAAAGAAATTATTAACGCTGCAAACAAGTTGGTTGAGCAGGGTGTAAAAAACGTTTTAGTATCACTTGGTGCTGACGGCGCAATAATAACAAACGGAAAAGAGGCATATTACTGCAAGAGTGTAAACGTAGCTGTAAATTCAACTGTTGGCGCAGGTGACAGTATGGTTGCAGCAGCCGCCGTTCAAATAGAAAAAGGCGCATCTATACAAGAAATTTTACGTTGCGCTGTTTCGTCTGGTACGGCGTCGATTACAACACCAGGTACAAATCTTTTTTATAAAGACAAGTATGAAGAAATTTATAATAGCATAACTGTTGAAAAAATTAATATTTAAGTTACGATTAAAAGGGCGATTTTTTCGCTCTTTTTTTCAAGTAAAATATAAAAAATATATAAATTTTTGTTTGATATTTTAAAAATAAAATGTTATAATACAACAGCATTCGGATTTTCGGGGTGTAGCGCAGTTGGTAGCGCGCTTGGTTCGGGACCAAGAGGTCGCAAGTTCAAATCTTGTCACTCCGACCAAAATAATTTAATACGGAGAGGTGTCAGAGTGGTTGAATGAGCACGATTGGAAATCGTGTTTACCCGAAAGGTAACGCAGGTTCAAATCCTGTCCTCTCCGCCAGTCGTAACCTAATCCGAACTCAAATCGGGTTAGGTTATTTTTTACTAGAAAATTTTAAAAGTAAGAAAATTTTTTTAGTTTTGCTTAAAAATTTGATATTTTTATGCTTTTGTGATATAATAAGTGTAGCCTTTAGGCAAATCTATTTTTTGGAGGCATTATGTTAACAAAAATTTTGATTTTGCCTGTGCTTGAATGAAATAAAGTGAAACGAAAGGCATAAAAGTGCAGAACCTACACTGCAAAGTTCACTTTCATTTTATAGAAGTATGGTGCAATACATATATTTAATGATTGGTTCGACAGAGAAGTCGTCAAAAACGCACCGACAAACAAAGTCGTTAAAAATATCACTAATTATTAAGTTGCAAAATGATTCAGGCAACAAATGTTGGCAAAAGAGAGTTCGATATTGCATAAGAACTCTTTTTTTGTATCTTTTGCCGTTTATTATATTGGTCAATATCCTTACAAACTAAAAATTACGCCTGTTAAAATCGCAAATAAAGTGGCGGTTTATGCCGTCGAAAGCCTCTTGACAATGAGAGCGAGTGTGTTAGGCCATTATGCCAAAAGGCAAAACAAAAAGCCTCTTGGACCTTTTCAAAGCGGATTAGCTGGAAAGGTCCGTCGTGTTATTCTATTCGTTTAACTTTGCTATACTCGTTTTTCAAGCGGGTGCATTTTTATTTTTTTACACATTTTAATTTTTCTTTCGCTCTATCAAAAGTGGTTGCAATTTTTTTAAATATCTGCTATACTAATAATGCTAAACTAACTTTAATATTTGAAACAAATTTTTTATTATAGGGGTGTAATATACCTTTTTTTTCGCTTTTCACTTTTTGAATTTGATAAAAATGCAAATTCCACCTAGTGAAAAGCAATGTTAATGTTTGTTTCAGAAAGGTTAGTTTAGCGACAATCGGGGTTTGCGTTTTTTGTGCGTTGACTTCGGTTGGCGCACTTTTTATTTTGGGAGATATTTTTATGAGTGATGAAATCTTCAATCAAATACAAGCATATGAAAAAAGAGTGTTTTTCTTTATTGAAGAACATTATTGGGAAAAAGCAAACGAATATGCTGAAAAAATTCTTGACATTCAACCTGAAAACGCAACTGCATATTTAGCAAAATTACTAATAGATTTTCATTGTTCCTCGATAACTGATTTATCAAAATTAAAAAACTCTTTTGAGGAAAATATAAACTATAAAAGAATTATTCAATTTGGAGATAAAGAAATTGTAGATAAAATAAACAAGGAACTTCAACAAATTAATAAAAAGAAGGAACAGCGAAGAATAGAAATAGAAACAAAAGTTAATATTGTAAAAAGCAAATCTAAATCCACATTAAAAGTGCTTTTACCAATTTGTGTTTGTTGCGTTATTATTGTAATTATTTTTTCAAGCTTAATTCAACCAAACATAAAATATAATAAAGCCGTGAATCTACGCGAAAATGGCGAATACGAGCAGGCTTATGACATTTTTTCTGAACTAGGTAATTTTAAAGACAGTTTAGCAATAAGGAATGAAATATCAAAGATTTTAAAAGAAAAGAATTATATAACATATAAAGAGTTATTATTAAAAATACCTCAAAATTATGATATAACTCTAAGGGTTAACGGCGGCAAACTATATATTATTGGGGATTTTGATTGTAGCATAAATGAATTTTTGACTTATGTAAATGCTCCTAGTGGTTATCGTCTTTGCACCGCAGGTAGTTATGCAAAGAGCAATGGAACTTCATCGTTTTTAATTGAAGATTATATAAATGTAAGAACACAATATTTTTCCAATGGAGAATGGACAAACGAAGTATTAGACTTGCTTTTTGTTGGTTATGGCAATTATTCCGCAAAATATATTGGCAAAAGTGGAAAAGTTCCTTACAAATACGGAAATTTCGCCACATCACTTAACGAATGGAGAAACAATGTTAGATTCGATAGTGAAACTAAGATAAAAGGACAATACTCTCCTACAGGCGAACAATCTGGAGCGACTGCATTTGAATTAATTATTGTAAGGAAGGCTTTTTAATCCCTGTTAGTAGTTATCGGGAGGGAATCATCAATTTTTATAGGGTGGGGCTAAAATGTATTGCCCATTATTTTTCACAAGTAGTTTTACGTTTCACACTCTCCGCCAGTAAAAAAGACGCTATAAAAGCGTCTTTTTTTAATTGCAACATTTTTGTTCTCTGCCGATACAGTAATTGTCTTCCGTTCTTGAACGCAAGCATTTAACGGGATGTTCCTTGTCTTGATAACGATAATCTTTACCAAATTCTTTAATATGGTCCACAATAATAGTGTGTCCACGTTCTTTTTCTGGATTAGAATTAACTTTCTTTTGATATTTAAAAAAGTCTGCGTCGGCTGGTAATTTATTGACGTCGATATAACCTTCACGTTTTGAAGTATTATTTATAGTCTTTGCTGTAATTGTTCTAATATATTCCTTGTTTTCGTGTAATTTAACAAGTTCTGGGAAAGTTCCGTTAGGGATAACTTGTTGCCACTCTTTATTTTCGTATTTATTTAATAGTTTAACGGCGCTATTTAAGTGGGCAAGTTCTTGTTCAAAAAGCATTTCCCATACTTTTTGCACGTTTTTATCCGTTTCGTCGTTATACATTGAATAATATAGATAGCATTCAGTATATTCGTGCATTAATAAATTTTCAAATAGAGTAGCTTTAGTATCAATAAGTGAGCCGTAGTGCGAAACGTGGTCTTCTTCAACCATAGCGATATCTGCATAAAGTTCACGACCTTTTTGTGTTTTATAAAACTGCGCAATGTTCATATAATAGTTCATAGTTTGCTGTTCGGCAGCAGTAATAATACCTACGTCAAGTTTAGTCACTAAATCTGCTTTACTATTTACTATTGAATTATTTACACAGTCATACGGGTGTCTGTGATGGGCAATAGTAGGCCTAGCAGGCATAATTTCAGTATAATTTCCAACAAGTCGCTCTGCGTGAATACCCATATCCGTTTCAAGAAGATTTGCATATCTATAAAGATGATCAAAGTCTTCTAAAAGAGCAAAATCAAGTGCTGATTTGACGTTTTTATCTGTTGAACGTTGTGCCAAAAACGCCGTTAAATCAACTGCTAATTGTTCGTAACTAATTGTTGTTTCAAGCAAAGTTTCATCAATCGGTTTTAATAATGAAATTAATTTTTGTTGCTGTTGCTCACTTCTTCTAATGAGAGCGACCTCGCGTCTTGCATCATTGTCAGGGTAGTGTCTGTTAAAGTGATGCTTGCACCAAACAGCCTCATACTCTGTACCGTTCATAAGTATGCATCTAACTTTTGTGTATGGGCTGACTTCGTTTTTATTGTACGGTTTAACGAATATATCTTTCCAGCCCATTATAATGCTTTCCATTTTTTTAGGTTTTTGTTCAAAAGGATTAAAACTCATAAAAATCCACCTCCGATTTAATTATTAACCTAAATGAAAAAAATATTCGCAATAACTTTTAATTTAGAATTTTAATTATAAATTTGGCTAAAAAATTAAATAAAAATAAATCAAAAAACGCAAGTTAAAATCATACTGTTTAACTTGCGTTTGTGGATTGAAAATAATGTAGTAATGCTGAATATAAGTAAAATGCTATATCAGATATAATGGGGCAGAAATAATATGCTATTAAAAAAATAGACTTTAAAAACATCAATAAATTTTAAGGTAAAATCCTATACAAATGCTAAAAAATAAGATAAGCCTAACCGAAGGTGCTTGGTTAGGCTTGTCTTGGTGCGGATGAAGGGACTTGAACCCCCACGCTCGCGCAATAGATCCTAAGTCTATCGTGTCTGCCAATTTCACCACATCCGCAACTATATATATAATACATTAGAAAAATAAAAAAATCAAACATTTTTAAGTTAATTTATAAGAAATTTATTTGTCATTTTTTATTTTTTATTGTATAATAGACGCATATTGTTATTTTTATAGGTGTAATATGAACGTTTACGAACTTATTTCATTTATCATTTATCTTGTAGCAATGCTTGCTATAGGTATATTGTTTTTTGTTAAATCAAAAAGTAATTCGGAAAAAGATTATTTTTTAGGTGGAAGAAATATGAGTGGCTGGGTTGCCGCATTATCTGCCGGTGCATCAGATATGAGTGCTTGGTGCTTGATGGGCTTGCCTGGTGCTATTTACCTATACGGTATGGGACAGGTTTGGATTTCGGTAGGTCTTATAGCAGGTACTATTTTAGCTTGGTTTTTTGTTGCTCCACGTTTAAGAGTGTATGCTATGAAGGCTAACGACTCTATCACCGTACCACAGTTTTTAACGAATAGATTTTTAAGTAAAAGTTCTATTTTAAGAATTGTTTGCGCAGTTGTATTCTTAATTGCATATTGTATTTATATGGCATCTTCACTTGTTGCTTGTGGTGGCTTGGTTAATATGTTATCAGGTGGCAAAGTAAGCGCTATTTGGGGTATGGTTGTTGCTGGTATAATCATTGTAATATATACAATGTTAGGTGGCTTTAACGCCGTTTGCTGGACAGACTTTGTTCAAGGTATGCTTATGCTTGCTGCAATTATGCTTTTACCTATTATTGCTTTAATAATGATGGGCTCGGGTAATTACGCATCTAACTACGTTGACTGGGAAGTATGGGAATTATGGGGTAGTGTTTCAACAAATTACTTCAATCCATTATCAGGTGGCTCAACAGACGTTTGGAAGAGTATTTCCGATATTTTATCTGGTTTAAGTTGGGGACTTGGTTACTTTGGTATGCCACATATTATCGTAAGATATATGTCCATTAAAGATAAAAAAGAAATGAGAAAGTCTCAAATTATCGGGTCTTCTTGGACGTTTGCAATTCTCGTTATGGCGACTGTATTTGCTATTGTAACACACTTCTTCCTTGGTGCAGGCGCAGCTGTTGCTGGCAATAGTGAAAACATTTTCGTTTACGTTTCAAGAGCGATTTTCTCTAATGGTGCGCTTGCCCTTATCGGGGGTATATTAATTTCAGCCGTAGTTGCAGCGTCAATGAGCACGGCTGACTCACAATTATTACTTGCATCAAGTGCATTTGCATCTGATATATACAAAGGTAAGATTAATCCTAACGCAACGGAAAAGCAGATGAACTGGATTAGCCGTGTTGTTGTAGTTGTAATTTCTGCCGTAGCATTTGTAATTGCTCTTTTAGGTACGACAAGTTTTGGTGCTACAATTATGTCGCTTGTAGGTGATGCGTGGGCAATTTTCGGAGCAGCGTTCAGCCCTGCAATTATCCTTTCACTTTACTGGAAGAGATTTAACTATAAAGGTTGTGTAGCAGGTATTATAGCAGGTTTCGTTGTGTCAGTTGCTTGGATATACAGTACGCTTGGCGCTATCACAAATATCTATGCAATTATCCCTGGCTTTATCGTATCATTTATCGTTTCAGTAATTACAACGCTTAAAACGAAAGAACCTGATGAAGAAGTTGTTAAATTATTTGAAGAAGTTGTTTCTTCTGACGAACTTGTTTATGAAAAATAAAAAATAGATTATTAAAAAACCACTTATCAAGTGATAGGTGGTTTTTTTAATAGATAATTTTAACGTTGTTTTCAGTTGCATATTGAATAAATTTGTCGTTAGGCTTAACGTCGGTAACTATGTAATCAAATTGTTCGATAGGTGCAATTTTACATATATTAGTAACTGAAAATTTTGAGTTGTCGATCAGTAATATTTTAGTTTTTGATTGTTTAATAACCTGCTGTTTTATTGCCGATTGTTCGATATTTTTTTCCGTCGCGTAGAAATTTTTATCAATCCCTGCGCAAGAAAAAATTGCCGTATCAAAATTAAATTCAGCAAGTTGTCTAACGGTAATAGCGCCACTAACGGAATTTGCGCTATACGAAACTATTCCACCGATTAAAATTACGTTATTATCTTCATCACGCGATAAGTTTAATGCCGTTTCCATACCGGTAGTTACAATAGTTGAATATTTAGTTTTAACCTTGCTTGCAAGTATGCCAACCGTGGAACTTGCATCCATAAAAATTGCTCTTGAATTTTTAATTAAAGGAAAGGCAAGATTTGCTATAATTTCCTTTTCTTTTATATATTCGTTTTTTCGATAGGAAAGTCCTATATCGTCATACTCTTTGACGGTTAGATGCGCCCCACCGTGCATACGTCTTATGAGAAGTTGATTTTCCATTTCAATTAAATCACGACGTATTGTTGCTTCTGAAACGTATAATTTTGATGATAAAACCCTTACCGATAAGGGGCTTTTTTCTTTTAATAAGTCTAAAATTTTTTCTTGTCTTTCAAGTGCTAACATAATTGCTCGTTTTTGATTGTTTTTGATTATATTATATACTAAATAAAAAAATATGTCAATTTTTCTTTCAAACATAGACAAATTAAAAATTAAGTTATATAATAAAATCAATAATATATAGGATGGTGGTTCAATGAAATATTGTTTGGCTATTGATATAGGCGCATCAAGTGGTAGACATATTTTGTTCAGTATCGATAATGGTAAAATGCTTTTAGAAGAAATTTACCGTTTTCCAAATGCTCCTGACAAAAAAGATGGGCATCTTGTATGGGATACAAAAAGGCTTTTTGGCCATATTTTAGAAGGCTTAAAAAAGGCAAAAGAGTTAAATAAAATTCCTGATTCAGTCGGTATTGACACTTGGGGCGTTGACTATGCGTTATTAGATGAAAACGGCGATTTAATAGGTGACGTTTACTGTTATCGCGACAGTCGTAACGAGGTTTCTTCAAAAAAGGTACACGAAATTATTCCTTTTGAAGAAATTTATGATAGAACGGGCATTGAATTTGCTGTATTTAACACAATTTATCAGTTATATGACGACAAGTTAAGTGGTAAAATTAAAAATGCAAAAAAGATGCTTGAATTGCCTGATTACTTTAATTATTTATTGACCGGTATTGCAAGGCAAGAATATACTAACGCCACGACGACTGCATTAGTAAATAAAAATACTCACACTTGGGATTTTGAACTTATTGACAAGTTAGGATTGCCAAGATGTATCTTTGGTGAACTTTCACAGCCAGGTAATTTTGTGGGTAATTTTAGTGATGAGGTTGCTAAAATAGTAGGTTATAACGCTAAAATTATTCAACCTGCAACACACGATACGGCAAGCGCTGTTTTGGCAGTTCCTGATAGTGGTAAACATCAGCCGTATATTTCAAGTGGTACGTGGTCGCTTATGGGGGTAGAAGTTCCTAATGCGATAACAGATGCTAGTTTTGAAGGCAAATCGTTTTCAAATGAGGGCAGTATTGATTTTAATTTCCGTTTCCAAACGAATATTATGGGTATGTGGTTATTCCAAAACGTTAAAAAGGAAATCGGTGGAGATTTTAGTTTTGACGAGTTAAACGCCCTTGCTGAAAAATCAACTTTTACTGGCGTGTTTGATGCTAACGATAAATCTTTCTTTGCACCTGAATCTATGACGGACGCTATAAAAAATTATTTTATAAAAAGAAATCAGCCTGAACCTAAAACGGTAGGCGATTACTGTCGTTCTGTCTTTTTAAGCCTTGCTGATTGCTATGCAAAAACTATAAAAGGCATTTCGGCAATAACCGGTAAAAAATATGATTGTTTGCATATTATCGGTGGTGGCAGTAGAAATCACGTATTAAACGGTTTAACTGCAAAATCGACTGGGCTTAAATTAATTACAGGTCCAACCGAGGCAACAGCAATCGGTAACGCTTTAATGCAACTTGTTGCTTTGGGCGAAATTTCTTCTCCAGCAAAAGGCAAAGATATAATAAAGGATTCTTTTGATATTAAGGAGATTTAGTAATTGCAACGTTCCGACGTTGTCAAATAATTAAATAAAAAACTTTCAAAAACAAAATAAGGAGAAAATATAATGTCTATTAGTGAAAATTTTAAAAAATTCGGTAAAAAATTAACTTTATCAAACATTGAAAACGCACCTTTTATTAAAGAGATGTGTGAAACGACTGCAAATATGTACAGAATGGGTTGGGATGAAAGAAACGGTGGTAATATCAGCTGTTTATTAACAGAAGAAGAAGTTGCTCCATATCTTGATTTAACTGACGTGAAAAGAACTATTCCACTTAACTTTAAGTCGACTGAACTTGCAGGAAAGTATTTTTTAGTAACTGGTACTGGCAAATACTTTAAAAACGTTATCAAAGACCCTGAATGCAATTTAGGTATTATTCGTATTACTGAAGATGGCGAAAACGCTGAACTTTTATGGGGTTATTCTGACGGTGGTAGACCTACTAGTGAACTTCCAGCGCATCTTATGAGCCACGCTGTAAGACTTAAACACAATCCGAAGAATAAAATTATTCTTCACACACACCCAACTAACACGTTAGCAATGACATTCCTTGTTCCACTTAACGATAGAGATTTCACAAGGGAACTTTGGCAAATGTGCACGGAATGTGTAGTAGTATATCCTGACGGCGTTGGCGTATTGCCTTGGATGCTTTGTGGTACAAACGATATCGGTATCGCTACTGCTGAAAAGTTTGAAGAATACAGAATTGTTATTTGGGGTTTACACGGAATTTACGGCTGTGGTGAAACTTTTGACGAAGCGTTCGGTTTAGTTGAAACTGTTGAAAAGGCTGCTGATTTATTTATTAAAGTTACTTCATGTGGTAAGCGTTTAACAACAATTACTGACGACCAACTTATGGAAGTAGTTGATGCACTTAACCTTAACGTAAGAAAAGATTTTTTAGATCTATAATTATTAAAAGCGGGAGAAATCTCGCTTTTTTTACATAAACTTTTATAAAAACGTTTAATTTTCAATATATTGTTGACATAAACGTTAAATAATGTTATTATTTATGTACGAATAGAGGTGCGAGCTTAATGATAAGTCGTTACGGGGCAAAGGTAACGGTGGTAAAGGTAAGCTTGCCGAAACGAAGTAATTACCCAAAGTTATTTCGTTGGGCATTTGCAAAATATGTAAATGACTGTCACTTACGTGAAGCGCTATCGTTTGAATTATTTACGGTGCGTTTTGCGCATCGTATTTTTATTTAGGAAAAAATTTTTTTAGGAGATATACTTATGCAAACCTTATTTTTAACGGGTGAATGGGCTATGGGTACGTTCTGGGCGTTTGTTCCAGCAATTATTGCTATAGCTCTTGCACTTATCACAAAGCAAGTGTATTTATCGTTATTTGCTGGTATCTTCGTTGGCTCTATGTTGCTTGCAAACGGTAATCCGATTCACGCACTTGGCACAATTTTTGAAGTTATGTCTGCAAAGATTGACGTTGGTATTCTTGCGTTCCTTATCGTACTTGGTATTATTGTAATTTTATTACAAAAATCAGGTGGTTCAAAAGCATACGGTGATTGGGCATCATATAAAATTAAGACAAAGAGTGGTGCTTTAGCAGCAACGTCTGCTCTTGGCTGTCTTATCTTCGTTGACGACTACTTTAACTGTTTAACGGTTGGTTCAGTAATGCGTCCTGTAACAGATAAATTTGGTGTTTCAAGAGCAAAACTTGCATACATTATCGACGCAACGGCTGCTCCTGTATGTATTATTGCACCTATTTCTTCTTGGGCTTCTGCTGTTGGTAGCCAAATTGATGGTAACGGTCTTATTGTATTTATTCAAACAATTCCGTTTAACCTTTATGCACTTTTAACTATCGCGTTTGTATTCTATATGTCATTATCTAGTTTTGATTTCGGTAAGATGAGAGCGAACGAAATGGCTGCTGCCTCTGGCGATCTTTTAGCAGGTGAAACAGACCTTCCTACAGAAGACGTTGTTGGTATTGAATCAAATCCTAATGGAAAGGTTAGATATCTTATTATTCCTATTATTATTTTAATTGTAACTTGTATTGTTTCAATGAGCTACGTAGGTTTTTTCTATGATTGGACTGAAGGTCTAGAATGTCTTTCAACCGTATTCCAAGGTGGTACTATTATTGATTCATTTGCTAATACGAATTCAAGTTTG